>WJKO01000834.1 GCA_014729055.1 Promethearchaeota archaeon
ATTTTGAGTTATTTTACCCATAGGGCGCTTATACTGTCTTTCATACTTTCCTGTCTCTTCATTATATTGTATAGTAGGGTCGGCAGCAATTCTTTGGCCATCTACTACCATCCAAGGAGGTCCATATACCTTTTTTAAATCCGACAACGTTTTACCTGGTTTAGGATTTGGTATACTAAGTATAGACATGCCAGCAATATTTTCAACATCAACATCTTCGACTTCATCCTTTGTATTTATTTCTTCTTCATCACCTCTAACATCTATATCTATTTCTTCTTCATCCTCAATTGCTTCAAAAATGGAATCTAATTTTTCTTCCCAAAATAAAGACATTTCATGCTCCTATCGTGTCAGGCTTATTTGGTGGCCTTCTTATATCAGGCACTCTTCTAAATGGTGCCCAAGAATTAGACATGTTGATTACATCGGCTGATTTCTTATTATATTTTTCTAAATCATCTACATCTACATTGCGGTCTTCAATATCTTCATCTTCTTCATCTTCAATATCAACACTTTGCCTTTGTGGATACGAATTAGGGACCGCAGCTGCATATTTATCTTGCACTGTTCTAGGATATCCTAGCTTAATATTATTAATGTTAGCCAATTTCATCATCTGGCCTTGACTGTTTATTAATTTTAGTACCCACCTTGTTCAAAATTTCTTTCCATTCTTCAGGATCAATCATTTGTTTTGCCAGATCATTTAATGCTTGATTAATTTCTTCTTTGGTTGGAAAAAACTTACGCAATTCTGGAACTAGTTGATCTAACATATTTCTTATATCAGTAGTAGACATCCTCTCTGATTCTTCTGTATTAGGGCTAATAGGGTCTACTGGTTCAACTATTTCTTGCTGATCATCCATTGTTTCATCTTCAGTTTCTATAGGCGCATCCTCATAAAACAGACTATGATGATTTTCACCAACATTCTCAGCCACAACATTACTATCTTTCATTATTTGCATATCTTTATCACTAAGTTCACCTACTAACAAATCACCCACTTTATTGATACTAACAGAATTATACTGTCCTTCTAAGACAGTAATAATTTTGTTTATACCTTTTTTATTTAATCTTTTCATCGTATTGTTAAATTGAAAAACGGAGAAGATCTAGTTTCACCATTTGGCAAACTGACATCTACTCTATATCTATATGTTCCTTTAATAAATCTAGAAGTATCCAATAAATATTGTAAAACATAAGGATTTGACCTATATGACCCTTGGCGTAAACCTATCCTCATTTCCTCACTATCTATAATAGTCTCACATGTACCATATTGAGTAAATACCGAAATTGTAGCTGAAAGTCTAGGAATTAACGGAGCTATTTTATTTCTATCATAATCATATAATGGTAATGGAGTTATTCCGACTTCTAGAGTTCTTTTTTCTGGCTGTTGGAACCTTCTATCTAAAGGCTCAAATCCTAGCCTAATATTTTTTAATCCATCATCAACAAACCATTGGCTTTCTTGCACATAAAATGTATTACACTGACATTGGCAATCGCTCTGTTCATAACTCGTAGGATTTGTCGTACATGAACTTAATTCACTTTCATTGCCTATAAAACACCAGACATCATGATATACACCTGAGCTAAAAACATCTTTACATAATTCTAAATCAAACACAAAGCAGCCCGGTGTGTATATATCCGAATAATCAGTGCCACACTCTCCAGAATCTTGACCTACCCTGCATCTCCTTATTAAATCGTTATATATAGGACTATTATTAATATTTCTATCATAATCAGTAGGCTCTGGTAAGATTATTTCAGTAACCAAATTTTCATCGCAAACACATTGACTATATATTTTTATTGAACACAAAACGTATGGATCTGAAGGTTGTCCATTATCAAGAAATTTCGCTTGAAGAGGAACAACTTCTCCAACCGCAGCACTAAGCCTTGAACTCATATGTTATTTTTGACAGCTTATCTTCGTACACTTGGTTTTGGAATATTTGGGATTCTAGGGCTAGCTACTGATTGTTTTCTAGAAGCTCTCTTTTGATTTTCTTCTCTCTTCTTTAATTCTTCATTATGACGTTCAATATACCATACTCTTTCTTCACCAGTCATTAATCTTTGTTCAAACAAACTTAAATGACAATACTCTTTAAGAAGATAAATCTGATTCCATATAGCCCAATACTGTTCTTCCGCATTAAGACTAATTATTGGAGCGAAAGAAATTTTCACTCCAAGGAAGCATAATAGTAGTATCCTTGGCACATTCCGTATTTTGACAAGTTACCTCTAAAGAAGTATCAACTCCAGGGCTAATCTCCTCAATAAAATCTCTAATTACTGCTGCATCCTTCTGATGTAAGGTATCAATAATTTGAAATATTCTGTCGTCTTTATATTCTTCAGAATTAATAATTAAAGCGACTATTTGTCTTTTCATATTGTCTTGATATAATTTGGAAGCATCAACACCAGCATTCTTAACCTGAGTTTTATTCTGGTTATTCTTCTTCCTAATTCTAGCTTGACCTTTACTAACAGGGTCAAATATTTTATCATTACCTGGTCTAGACATTTTCATAATATCATCAACACGAATTAGTCTAACTAATGCATTAACGCTTTTGCCAAAAGACTCAGACAGTTTAGGTAAATGCACCTCCATAGGCTCCTCCAAATAATTTTCATTTGGAACCTGTACCGTTTCTTGTAAATTAGATAAATCAAACGTATAATTATTTTTTGTTTTACAATAAGGACATTCAGATATAAATTCATATGAGTTGCCATGAGTAATACCACGAAGATAATATAATAAAAAGTTGAAATCACCAGCTAACATTTCTCTTACGCTAAAATCATCAGGTAATCGTGTGCATACCTCAACTATTTTACTGGGTAAACTACCATTTTCTATTAACCTTTGGTTAGTCAACAGTTTGTCTACATCAACACCCATTGGCTTCACTTCTATTCTTCCATATGGAATTTTATCACCATAATATATGCCTTGGCTAGGTAAAGTGACAGGCTCCCAAGGAATATAATTATCACCACGACTAACGTGATCTACAAGTTCAGAAAGTAAATCAGAATTTACTTGATCTTCTCTTTCTTTATTAAATATCTTTTGAGCTTCAGTTTCCGGAAGTTCTTCCATATTGTCATTCATTTTTCACCTCAATATTATTTACTATTCACAATTAAAATAACAATTTATAAACGATAAATATACCTATGCTTAATATTACCTTTAACTTTTTTA
>WJKO01000835.1 GCA_014729055.1 Promethearchaeota archaeon
ATCAAACATAATTACTTTCGTTACCACAGACTTTCTTTTAATTTATCAAATGATCTGAGTTTAATTTTTGAGATATCTTCCAAATATCGAAATTTTAACACTTCTTTTATTAAATCAATATCATAGTCAGTTACTTTTTTCTGCATAAAATGGTCTGTTAACTCACTCTTAATATCTTCTTCATATAGAACATCTTTATTTTTAAGAAGATCTTGAATATACTCTACTTTCTTGATAAAATTTGTAATTCCTTGTTGAAATATTACTGCTTGCGCTTTGAAGTCCTTTGCACCCAAAGATTTCTTTAAAAGAAATTCCTCAAAGTCGAATTGATTAATAGTCCATGGTGTAGCTAACACAAACCCTTTTTCATCAATTGCGAGGAGATTTTTTATTTTGAATTTCCTATAATCTGTACGGTTCACAAATTTGAGAGGTTTTTTGGACTCAAATAATTCAGGAAATAAATTCCGGCAGACATTATTTAATAGTGTTTGGCGTTTATCACTCTCTTCCTCTACAATTATAACAACGGGGATATCTAGGAATAATGCATGTAGAACATTCAGTAATGCAAAGTCTCCGATAACACTGACAATATCATTCAGATCCACATCCTCATCGAGAGTTTCTTTTTCTTTTCGCTCTACTTCTAGTTGAATATCAATTTTTTCGTAACTTCTTATACGTCCTTTTTTATCGACGAATATTACAAATTGGTGCTGATCACAAACAATTCCCCTATTAATTTGAACTTTAACTGAACCAAATTCCTTATTGTCAAATATATACGATGGTACCTTAATTTTTTTAGAATTTTCGCAGCCCTCAAATGGACATTTTACCTCTAATGTGATTTCATCTGCCATTGAATTTTCAGCCCAATCCTTATAATTTACTTGTTTCTTTTGTTAACTTAAACTAGAAACTATTTAATTATTTTATAAAATCATAAAAAATCATAAAAGATTAACGAAATCATCAAAAAGCTTAATGCTTGAAATCACTTAATGTTTGAAATCATAGTACTTAACGCCAACAGGCTCGAAACCAATACCTTTAATCAATCTATAGCTCGCATAATTCTTACTATAGACCTCACATTTCAGTTCTTTTATACCTTTTTTCTTAAAATAATCCCAACTGGCTATACCAAGAGTGGTACCAATGCCTCGTTTCTGCCACTCCGGTAGAATCCCCAATCCTGCGATAACGCCAATTTCTTTACTATCCCCCTCAAAATCGATTATAATGAAACCTGCATTAACCCCCCAAATTTTTGCTATCAATATAATCGTTTCATTGTAATCATAGATTGCTTTCATATTTTTTTGTGTCATGGGCGTATAAGGATCATTAGCCGTTAGGAAGGCGCGGTTATAAAGATCAACTAATAAGGAAATATCCTCAGAAGTTGCTTCACGAATATCAATATGTTGTGCTATTTTTGTTTGCAATTGTTCTTCAAACTCTTTTGTTATCTGGTCTCCATCGAGTTTCATCTGAATATATGGATATCCTTCTTTAACCTCCCCAAATTGAGAAATATCAAGAACATCTTCTTTTTCTTTGGGTTTTTCTTTATTCTCTTTGTTGTGTTTTAAATGGTTTGAAGCATTTTCCTCTTTTTTATCCTCTATACTATAAGAAGGGATAGAAAACCATCTCATTATTTGCATTTTTTTTAAAGAGGATTTTTCCTTTTCGCCATTTCTACCCAATTTTTATTCACTAAAGCAATTAAGTAGTGAGAGAAAATAAAAATTTTTGAATCAAAAATTTTAAAAATAGAAAAAAGCATGAGGGTCGTTAAAAAAAGAATTCATAAGATCTAGAAAAAATCTCTTTATCTAAGTCAAATTTTAAATTATTCCATAGAAATAGTCTAAATTAATTAATTATGAATTTAAATCACAATCAATTATAAGGAGAAATATAACTATGACTCGCAAATTAAAGAAATTGCTCTATACTATGAGTATTCTTTGTTTTCTAATGTCCTCTTCTATATTATTGGGGAGTTCAACGGATTTATTATCAAATGTAGATAAACCAGAAAATTTAACGGAACCATATTCTTCTGATATTAATACCGTAAATAAGTTCTATATCAATGGAACCGAGATATTTGAAGAAGGAACTTGGCATTTTTTCTTGAATGAATCTCTTGAATTAGCAATAGATGTAACGGCGGATGTTGATGATGCATACTTCTGGTATCAATATTCAACGGGCGGTACAGAATATAATAGTTCATCTTTATCTTCAGGAACTTCCCACGATTATAATCAATCATTCTATTTTGATGGGAATACACAAACGGGATTGTATAATGCACAAATTATTCTGAAGAATACGAGTGGTTCATTCCAGAATTATTCGTTCTATTTTGATATTGCTGATCCCGAACCAGTAATTTACGCTGTGTATTTAAGAGATGTAACCTGGAAAAATACATGGACTAGAATATATGAAGGACAAAGATGGTATACTTATCGAGATACTACGTTAGAAATTGGAGCAAAAGTTGGAAATATGGATGATATTACCTCAATTTCCTCAGTAGAACTTGTATATGAAGATGGAAATAATACGATTTATGATAGCATTTCAATGACAAAGGGAACAGAAGAGACCTTTAGAGATGTCCCCGTATATAATTATAATACAAGCGGTGGAATCGAAACAGATTTTAATGCTGGTTCAGAGCGTAATAGGTGGATACCTGGCGACGCATATGATGCAAATATAACAGCGACAGATGTTAACGGGGGAGAATGGGTTTTTCCATTTAAAATTGAAATATTGAATAGAGCACCAAAGATAACAGAGTTTGAAGTTACTGGTGCAAATATCCCAACACCAAGCTCTAATGGAGATATTGTTACCGTGACCGTAAACGTATCAGATCTCGAAGATGATGTCGTTTATCAAGCAGATAATACAATTAATGTGGAAAATACACTGGGTCCTGCAAGCTATGGAATTGACGAGGAAGGTGTCAATATCGATTGGATTACGCCTGGTCCATATTTAGAACAAATACAATATGTAAATCAGCTTGGTCATCAAGTAGAGATCGATCAAAACGGTGCTTATTGGGTTAACTTAACCGTAGGAGAATTTTATGAAAAACATATAACAAGTTGGAACATCGGTATATCTTACTGGACAAACAGCTCAAATGCTTTAGAATTATGGATGCTAAATGAAACAGCTTTAGGCGGGAATGGGACTTGGTATAAAACAGGTCATACCTTTACCGGTTCTGATTCTGGACCTAGCTGGCAACACGATCTAGTAATATTTCCGAGCGGTTCTGACCCAGATGTTGACTTAGAAGAATTCTGCACTGAACGATATGGTCACCAAGTTAGATTAAAAATAAACAAAACATCAGCTGGAGCAATAAATTTTACGCTTGATTCAATTAATGTTACATATAAGTGTGATCGGCGTTATTCTGTAACAAAATTAGAATTGCTTGTTTGGGGACCGCGAGATTCTCTAAATGAATTTGAAATTATTGATATATCAGATTTCTGGGATACAGACTGGGCATTAGGGAATCGATGGAGTTACGAATATAATCTCACAGAAACAATAAATGGAACATATACGTTTGTCGTTAGAGCATATGATTGGGGTTCTCTCATAACCGATAATATTCAAGATGTGAGATTCATTAATTTTCCATTAAATTCTCGCGGAAGGGTAGAAGCTTCATATTTAGTTAATTATGGTGTGCCCAGAGGTAAAATTAACAATATTACAGAATCTGGGGTTCAAGTCGCAAATAGAGATGCATTGGATCCTGACTCTTCCGCTACAGTGACCATAACCGTCAGCGATACTACAGATGATACTCACGCATTAAAATATTACAATAACACTGTTCGACCTCAGATCTTATATCAACAGAATGGTTCTGTGTATTATACTGTGGGTACGAATAATTTCACACAAGTAGAATTAAGTCAGTTGAGTGGCGATGGGAATTATATGAATGAAAATGGCAACAATACACTAAATGTTACCATGACACAAGAATCCCAACAATCCTTGATTTTCGAATACAGACTTAGTGAATTCCCTTGGTTGGGAGAAGATAATATAACGGGATTAAAGCCACACTGGAACTGGTTCTTCGATAAAGATCCAAATATGGCATTTAGTGCTATAAGAATCTCATTCTGGAATTGGTCTGCTTCTGATTGGACATCGACAGTCTGGCAAAACTCTTCTGGCGATCCATTTAGTCCAGTGCCAGAAGATAATAATGTTACAGGAAGAGTCTATAGTGCGCAAAGCTGGTTGACTGATACAGATTCTATAAAAGATATCGTAAATGAAACATACAGTAACAAAGTCTTGGTTCGTTTCGAAATTATTAATCCATCAGATTATCAATACAACCTTAATGCATGTATTGCCTATCAAGCACTGGAAATAAGATATGATAACTATTTCACAGCAGATGCGGTTGTTTTCTCAGAAGATACGGGTACGAACACTTATGCCATGGCAGATATTGGTCACACCGGGACAACCAAACAATGGCAAGTAAACATTCCTGTCAATGAAGCTCTACCTAACGACTATATGATAGTATTTTTTCTACAAAATGGGAATTCAACGGCAAGAATTTTTGCAGGAAGATATCAGTCTTATGATACTGGAGCATCATACAAATATGTTGTTCAAACGGGATATGATGAAGAAGAATGGTGGGTTATGAATCAAACAATGTCAGTTCGACCGAGAACATTAAGCTCATCAGTCAATCTTGGAAATTCATATGTTAAAAGGACAAGCGATCTATTTCAAGTAAATGGTACGCTCTCAAGTGAAGCACAGATCGCAGCAGGAAATTACTCATCATTTGAAATCCAAATGCGGAGAGGTGGAGATCAATTAATTTCAAATTGGCTATATTACCCGCAAGTGGGAATTAATTTTGATTATCAATACACAACGGGATTTTGGAATCTCTCAAAAACTTTTACAGATGTAATATCCGCAGGTCGCTATTATTACAGACTCTTATTAACAACAAATGATGATAATGTATACGCTACTGAATGGGAAGATGTTAGAATTTTGAATTATCAACCGAATGTACAAGACTATGTGGTTGATGCTGGTACTGACTACTATCGAGAAAATACGGAATTCGATTTTGAAATGCAGATTAGAGAAACAGAAACAAACGTAAATGACTTGACTCTTGAATTCGTATTACCTTGTTTAGATAGAACTAATGATAATAATCCGTTCCTATGGAAAAAACAGATATCCGACCCAACCGTAGAAGATCAAGGAGATGGTGTATATAATATCTCTGGTAGTTTCAAATTTAGTAAAGATATACATATTGGCGATTATGACAATATTTATTTCAGTATTACCGATGACGACGCAATATGGCCGCAAACTGGAGCATTAAGAATTCCTAAATCCATCACAATTCTAAATAATGCACCTCAAATCGTAACATCATTATCTTCAAATGTTACAAACGATGATATATATCGCGATAAGACGGTAAATCTCTATTGGAATTACTCTGACGTAGATGACCCTTATCCTTTAGACAATTTTACTTTCTCAGTGTTTAATATAGAAGACCCAGACAGCAGCATAACGGGTCTAAATACGGGGGACATTGTCTATGATCCATTGCCAGACAAGATGTTGTTTGGTTATAATTACACATTCGGAAAAACTGCAATTCTCGGTACATATACATTTACCATTGAAGTCGAGGATCCCGATGGCGCAAATGTTTTACAGACGATAGATATAGATGTATTAAATAATTTACCCGTCGTGACAGAAATAATAATTGAAAATCTTGAAACGGGCCAGTATGCTACTTTAAATCAAGATGGTAACATTTCTCAATTCTGGATAAAACGAAATACTCAGCAATTTAAACTCACGGTGAACCTTTCTGACGTTGAAGATTCATATCTTGGTGATAACCAGATTAATAAAGTATATTATGAAATTCGCCATGAATACTCCGTAGCAACTTCTGGTGATCCATGGACTAGTTCAATTTCATGGGATACTAATTTGACAATATTAAAAGACGCTGGTGAGAACGGTAATGGAATTGAAACTTGGACTGGTACTTATTCGCTACCAGTTGACACAGAATTCTATTCAGGACCATGTTATCTAAGAATTTATATGGTTGATGGAGATGATGATAGCGGAGTTAGCGGAGATACGTTATTTTTAGTTAATAATAGTGCCCCTAAATTTGGAGCAACACCATATCAGATTAAGATTGAAGGTGTAACTGATGCAACAGAGGTTATTCGAGGACAAGACATTAAGATTTGGGTGAATGCTGAAGATGACGACTACGACCCTGAAGATACCGATAATGGACTGTATATTAGTAAAATTGACTATCGATACAAAATAACTCGTGGAGCCTGGCATAGAACTGTAAGCGTAACAGTCAATGATGGAGAGTGGAATGTAGATTCAAGTGGTTCCATTATACTCACACTGAAGACTGACGATGATAATAATGAAATACCAGAGAATCCCGATGGATCTCCTATGAATATAACAATACTCAGCATTACCATATATGATAACGATGTCGGATATATTGAAGACATAGACTTAACTGGTGATGATAGAGCGACACTGACTGAAATAAATTATCAAATAGCATTTATTGAACCAGATAAGCCATTCCCAATTTGGCTAATATTCGTAATTATCGGGGCGGCTGTTGGTGGTGTCGTGTTCTTCATTTGGTATTACAAAAAGTATTTCAGTTACAAGAAGTATATGGATTAAATTCAAATATCTTTCTATTTTTCGTCTCATTTTTTTTTTTGTGCTTTTTTTTATTTTTAATCTTAATCTCTATTTCTCGTGTGATAATTATAAATAAAAGGAGTTAGATTTGAATATATGAAAGAAGAAGGTAATGATCTCAATCTTAAACATCCGCATCTTAAATATATAACCATCTCCTTCATATTCTGGATATTGATAGAATATATTACGGCATGGTCAAATCGATTGGATGAATGGATTTCTTATATACCTTGGATCTTCTTTTATTACTTCGGAATAATAGTTATATTTGACTTGATTTTTTTTAAGACCACCTTTTCATTTAAGAAAGTATTTGCAATTCTAATCTTTCTTATGTATCCTATCGAAATATTGCTATTTAGCAATACTTTAATTTTAAATATAGGTTGGTTTCTTCCACATTCAATCCAATTAGTTAGTATATGGGGTTTTTTAGTATTTGTTCCGCTCTGGATTATTCAAAAAAGAGTAAGAGATAATTGGAAATTAGTTTTATTTTTTCTCATATGGATCCCGTTGGGTTTTGTAATGGCAGTATTCATGAGTTAATGGCAAGATTCATGGCTATATTCTATGACAGAAATCCGTTTCTCATTCTATATTTTCCAATAACTTGAGTATCAGCACCGCATTTGGGGCATTTATTGTCTTCTGTCAAATTTACTTGTTTGATTCGATAACCATATCTTTCAATTAATAAGTTATTGCAATTCGGACAAAATGTATCGTTACCCTTGGAAGCCCTTAAATTTCCTATGTAGATATATTTTAATCCTTCCTCTTCTGCAATATCATATGCTTTTTCCAATGTGGTTGCGGGAGTTCTTCCGTGATTAGTAAGTTTATAATCAGGATGGTATGCTGAAAAATGAATCGGTGTTAATCCCCCCATATTCTCATGAATCCATTTACACATATCTCTTATTTCACTGGCATCGTCGTTTTCTTCGGGGATAATTAAGTTAGTTAATTCAATGTGTAATCCATGTTCTTTCCAATATATAGCGGTATCTAAAACAGGTTGAAGTTTCGGCACACTGATAATTTTTTTATAGAATTTATCAGTAAATGCTTTGATATCAATATTCGCAGCATCCATTACTTTCACAATTTCCTCTGAAGCTTCTGGGGTGGAGTATCCATTTGTTACAAGCACATTTTTTATACCGTCTTTTTTTGCTAATTTAGCAACGTCTATTATATATTCATGCCAAATTAATGGTTCGTTGTAGGTATAGGCAATTAAATTACAGTCTGCATTCTTAACCTTTTTAACCAATTGCTCCGGGCTCATCTCAACTAATGAATAGTTACGACCACGATACCCACCGTCTTCACATATTGCTTTAGATCCTTCTTCATTCGGATAGCACTGGGAAATAGACCAATTCTGGCAATGCTTACATCTAAAATTACATCCAATGGTTGCAACAGAATATATAGAATATCCAGGCCAGAAATTATACAATGGTTTCTTTTCTATCGGATCAATTGAACCTTTTGATATTAAAGAACCATAAACTAGTGTATAAAGCGTTCCGTTAATATTTTTTCTTGTCGTACAAAAGCCCCGTTGACCTTCTTTTATAATACATCTATGGGCACATACATTACACTTAACCTTCTTTTTATCCAACTTCTCGTATAATCTTGCTTCTTTCTTCATAAAAATTCGCCAAAATTTTTTATTTTAGCTCGTATTGGTAAGATCAGAATTCTCAAATAAAATGAAAGTCTATGGATTTAAATATTTACTGACTTTTAGGGATCCCGAAAAATAAGATGACAAAAGACGATATTAATCATATAATTTCCCATACTCACTGGGATAGAGAATGGTATTTACCGTTCCAGAATTTCCGATTCAGATTAGTGAAAACAATAGATCGTTGTATTGAAATATTTAATAAAGAGATAGGGTTTAAACATTTTAACCTAGATGGTCAAACGATTGTATTGGAAGACTATCTGGAAATTAAACCAGAAAACAAAAAAATTCTGACACAATATATTAAGGAAGGAAAAATAGGCATAGGTCCTTGGTATCTTCAATGTTCACCATGGTTACAGACTGGAGAAGGAATTATCAGAAACTTACTTTACGGGTATAAAATGTGTGAAAGATTCCAAACTAAGCCAGTAAATCTTGGATATATTCCAGATCAATTCATTATGCCACCAATGCTCCCCCAGATTTTTAAAGGATTTAATATTGAAAACACGGCATTCACAAGAACAATGAATGACCAATATGAAAAGGATAAGATTACTACAGAATTCTACTGGGAATCGCCAGATGGAAGTAAAGTATTGGCATTCCATTTACGATCTGGTTACGGAATGGCGGGTTTTCTCCCAAACGATCCCCAAATCGCAATTAATCAGATTGCGCTAACACGAGGACAACTTGAGAGCGCACCGAGATCTACCAAACATGTCTTGATGTTTAATGGTTCAGATCACACAGATCCTGATGAAAATCTCCCAGAAATAATCAATATTTGGAACAACGAAGAGGAATTGGTCGAAGATTTCGGAAGATTAAAACAATCTACGTGGAATGAATACATATCAGAATTTAAAAACGAGAAACCAGAGTTGAAGACCATCGCAGGTGAATTATCTGGTGTTAAATATCACTTTGCATCTAAGGGAGTATTTTCAAATAGAATGCCAATAAAACAAGCAAATTTCTATCTGCACTCCGTTTTAGAAAGATTCTGTGAACCATTTAATTCAATAAATTGGTTACTTGGTGGAAAATACAAATCCGGATTTTTGACAACAGCATGGAAATATCTTCTGCAAAATCAACCACATGATTCAAGCTGGGGGGCATCACCGGATGCTATAATTAAGGATATGTGGACTAGATTTAGGTGGGTAAAGCAGATTTCTGAAGAAATATTCAGGCGTTCAGCACATGAATTGATCTCACGCATGGATCTAAAAAAATATGAAGAAGAACAAATGAACGGGGTTAATTCTAAAGGTGCAAAACACAAGACTTATCGAATCACTGTCTTTAACCCCAGCCCGTGGCCTAGAACCGATCATGTAGAAGGGACTATCTCAATTGAGAAGGACGACTACGGAAAACCATTAGTCATCAAGGATTCAGAGGGAAACCCTATTGCAAGCAAATTTATTCCTCGAGAACCAACAGGTAGTGATAGATATTTATACAGAACTTTTGTCGGAAGTCACGGAGCTCTGAGAACTTATCTCTACCAATTTAAATTTTTAGCTATAAAAGTGCCCCCTCTTGGATATGAGACATATAATATATCCGTCGAAAATGATTCAGCATCAGAAATTATCGGAGAAACATATGTTAATGCAAAGCAAGATTTCTTAGAAAATGATGTTATTAAAGTTTTAGTTGAGAAGAATGGTACATTGACTTTAATCGACAAGGAATTAAAGCTTACATACAAAAATCTTAATCTTTATTGCGACACAGGTAATAAAGGATGTGGATATGAATATATTCCATTGGAAAACGATAAAGCTATCACAACTGAACAATGTGAATGTAAAAGTGAGTTATATGAAGCATGTCCTGCGTATTCAGAGATAAAAATCACAATACCATGGAAGTTACCAGAATCCATAAAGGCAGATCATTCAGCACGAACTAAAATTGAAAAAAAGTTGCTCTTGAATTGTTTTGTCCGTATCTATCCCGGAAATAGACGTCGGATAGATATTAGAATGGAATTCACTAATCTTATAAAATGGCACCAGTTAAAAGCAGTATTCCCAACTGAATTAAATGTTGATAATGAATTTGTTGATGCACATTTTCACGTGTTTAATCGTCCAGTTGATACGCCATGGGATTTTGAAGGTCCATATGCAACGACAGGAGTATATCCTCAGCACAAATTTATGGGGATTTACAATTCAAAAGAGAAGTGTGGAATAGCAATTATTAATAAAGGATTACCTGCGTATGAGACGGTTCGAGATAAAGATAATAACGTGAATATTAATCTTATTTTATTTCGTGCTCAAGGGCAATGGAATGTACACGATAATATACACCCTAATATACTGACACCCGATGCCCAGTGGTTAAACCGACAGGTTAAATGTGAATATGCAATATTTCCTATGAAGAATAATTGGTTAGAATCAAATCTTATAATGTCATCCGAGGAATTTATATTACCTTTAAGATACGAAGAACATTGGGATGTTTTTAGATTAAAAAGATACAATCCACGTAAGCATTTACCCGTCAAATATTCATTGTTTAAAATAGTTGAAGGAAATGTGAGGTTAACGTCAATTAAAAAAGCTGAAAAGAATCAAGATCTTATAATAAGGATACACAATCTTTCATCTAAAAATGAAAACGTAAAAATTGAGCATGATCTAAATATTGCCGAGGTAAAAATTGTAAATCTTAATGAGGAGAGAATAAAGAACCAAGACGTTTTAGCAAATGAAATCGAGAGAACTGAGAAATTAATCAAATTAACATTGAAACCTTTTAAAATAATCACATTATCTATGAATTTAAGTAAAAAAAAATAGGTTTAGAAAGCAAATGACATCCCAATTCGACGTCAATGAAATGTCTTCCGGCGAGAAAAAAGAAGCGATTGAAAAATTAGAAAAAACCATCCAAAGGTTAGTAAAGGCAGATTTAAATGATCCAATTAAGATAAATAATCTAATTGATCTAAGAATTTCATTAGGATACCTTTATTCGGAATTTCAAGAGCATTACAAAGAAGCAATCGCGCAATTTCTAAAAGCAATTGAATTGCTTAAAGAAGACGAAGAAAATCGAAAAAGAATCGCATCGTTGAAAGGATCTATGGCTTCTGTATATTTTGCCATGAGAGATTTTGAAATGGCTATGTATTTCTATCGTGATTCTTTGGAATTGTTAGATGAGAAAGACATCGCAGAGCGGATGATAAGTGAAAAAGGATTAGGTATTTCCTTGATGAATTTAGGATTCGACAAAAAGGGAATCGAACATCTTTTGCAATCTCTTAATTTATGCGTTGAACAGTCTGATATTCAGAATTACATGGACATTATTAGTGTTTTAAAAAGATATTATAGTGATCATGACGAATGGGGACTCGTTATTGATTTGGAAGAAAAAGCCTTAGAAATCTTGAAAAAATTGAACAAACCCATTGAAGTTGCGATTTCACATTTAGAAATCGGTTTAGCTCTAAGTAAACTGGAGAAATATGGGGATGCCATGCCTCATTTTAAACTTGCCGTCAATAACGCTTTAAAAAAAGGTAGTAATAAAATAATCTATCAAGGAATTCTAATGGTGGCAGAAACATATATTCATTTGAAGAAAAAAGAGGAAGCTATAAAAGAATATAAAAAAGCATTATCGATGTCATCATATATGAATAATCACGAAGAAATACAAAAAAATCGAATTATTCTTAGCACCTTAGGCGTAAATAAGGAGCAAATCGAAAATGCAATTAAAAAAGGAAAATCAAAGAATAAAAATTAAGATTAAATAATCTTTTTGAGTTCATCTATGTATTTTTGATCAATAATATCAGTATTAATACCTTCCGAATTTAGTAGTTCAATTCCTTCCGTCACCAGTTTTATTACTTCCTTGTTTTCCAACAAGTTTAGTTTATCCATTGTAAACTCAAAGTTACTCCGAATTTTCATATCATCTTCTACAATTTCTTCTACTTTCGCCTTAAAATTACTGAATCCATCTGTAATTTGAGTGATATCTAAAGAGTTCTCTATTATACAAGGAAGAGAAAACACTAGACGTTCATCCTCTTCTTCATCTTCAAACAAGCCAATATATATAGGCATAAAAACTCTTAAGACACCTTGTGCAATTTCAGTTTTTTCATTCGATAAACCCCATTTGCTTAGATCGTCTAGATCTTTATTGCAGTC
Organism: Promethearchaeota archaeon; assembly: GCA_014729055.1. Lineage (GTDB taxonomy): Archaea > Asgardarchaeota > Lokiarchaeia > Sigyniarchaeales > Promethearchaeaceae > WJKO01. The sequence continues at coordinate 12,760 of WJKO01000835.1, forward strand.
TTTAATTTTCTGATTAATTATTTTAATAATTTCATCTAATTGATTATTAAGAGTTTTTTCGGCATCTTTTAAATCATCAATATATCCTTCACTAGCTTCACTAATTGTTTGTATTCTTGTATCTCTTTGAGCCAATTGAGTTTTTAATTCCACTTCTCTTGTTTTATATTGTTGCTCGGCATTTTTATCAATTTCAACTAGTGTTTCCTTATGCCTTTCAAGGCTATCCTCGAGATTCGGAATAACTGTATTTTGGATTTTTGATATATTGTCTTTTATGAAACTAATGTGTTGTTTTGTTAATTTTACGGCTCTATCGATATTCACCGTTCTAAAAGAATCCGTGTTTAAAAATTGTTTATTGCTGCTCCTTAATTCCTCAAGAATATTGTCAAAACTTAAGAATGAACCTCCAATCTTCTCTAAAACACTCTTTTTTTCTTGAAGACTATTTTGATCTATTTTATCTCTCTCACGCTTTAGAGCTTGTTGCACGTATTCCTTATCTATGTTTTTTTCTTCTTTAGATATTATTGATTTGTATCTCAATTCTTCATCCTTTATTTTTGCATGAAGTTCATTCATCCATTCATTAAAGGGTTCTTGAATAAGATCTTTTAGAGACTCCCATCTGGTTTTTATCCCTTTAATGAGTATCATTGATTTTTTATACTCTTGGGCATACTTTAAACCGAGTTCTACTGAATGAACACTCTCAAGTAATGCATACTTTGAAATTGGTGTTTCTTTTAAATAAGGAACCAATTTTTCAACTGCAGATATGATATTAGGATTCATTAAACCTTTTATTGTGATATTCTTATATTCTTCGGTTTCTTCATCAGTTACATCTTCGAGTTCATAGCTTTTGCCATCCTCAGTGTATAAAATCAAAGACTTGATTCTATTAAGCATTTCAATATAGGAATTACTATCAAGGTTACGTAAAACGTGTCCGATTGTTGCTTGTCTAGGTGCATTTGTTATTTTTATATCTAATCCCGAAATTCCAACATCGTCCACAATAATATGAGAGGAAACAGACCCTTGAATCATTATTAACGGCCAAGCAAGACGTGAGAATGTTACTAATCTTTCTCCAGCACGTTTTTGGTTCAAACAATCAATTAAACCAACTAAATAATCTGCTGGTTCGCCTATTGGTTTACCTTTTGAATTTAAAATAAACGGGAGAAACTTTTGTATTCCGTGAATTGACACGATAAAACCCACTTTTTTATTTGTAAATAATTAGATACTAAAATTTTGTCGAAGAAAAATATAAAATTTTCTGTAATAATTAGTGAAATCAAGTTTTAAAGAAGAAAAAGAATATAGATTTCTATTTTTGCTGAATCATCATATTCGCTAAAGCTAAAAACAACAGACCAAGCAAGATGATCATAGCCGGCCATACATTTTGAGTAACTCCTGACCAAGCTTCTTCAGTGCCGGGTTTAAGAGTGGCTGAGAAGAAATACTTTGAAAATCGACCTAGCCAATAGAACATAAAACCAAATCCATTTAGCGCTGATGATTTTCGTATTAACCCAACACTCTTGTAAGCTAAATATAGAAAAATTATCGGGAGTATGAAGCTGATGATTGGAGTCACTACTAAATTTAGAATAAAAGATCCTAAGCCCATACCGTCCATAGGAGAAGGTATAGGTGAAATTCCTGGATCGACATCATATCCAACCTCATAAGGATCACTATACAAAAAGTAATTAGCATTTAGTAAAGATGCATCCGGTAAGAACAGAAACAAAAGTCCTATTATAACAACAATTCCCGGCATAACAATCCTCATAATGAAATACAATTTGTCTTTCTTTGTTCGATCCTCTGTTTCTTCTATTGGGAATATTAGAGTTGCAATGATCCCAACCATACATGCTGCGGCGAGATATTGTATGAAGTTAGCAACACGATATACACTTAACGGTAGTAACGGATTCGTCGTAATCTGCTTTATATAATACGGCATTAAATAATCGTAGAGTATGAAAAGTCCTCTCGATATAGCTGCAAATAGAAAAAATAATGAATAATACAGCCAGTACATCTTTTTTGTTTGCCTAAATTTTATCAAGAAGAAATAACAGAATAAGAGAAACTCGTAACCTATAACTACAAAGAAGCTTGCTAACCCTAATCCATGATCAAGGTTTAGAAATGCACCCTCCCTCCCGGGAAAAGTAAACTCAAGTATAATATCAAGCATAATTATCCCTTAAATTCAATTGTTTTTAATCTTTTTTTTAATCTTTTTTTTTTATTAATTTTTAATCTTCATTGGTTTTTATCTCGATTTATCTTATGTTGATCTAGTATAATTATCATCTGAAATTATTTGATTTATCTTATGTTGATCTAGTATAATTATCATCTGACATATCAACAAACCTAGACATGTTCTAAAAAATAAAGAATTCTCTAATGAAACATTAAAAATTTAAATTTAATAACAAGATAAATTGCATTAAATAATAATATAAATTAAAGTAGGTTAAAAAAATGGCAGTAGGAAAAAGAGTTACTGCTTTAATCGTTATGACATTAATTTCTACGGTAACCCCCGCTGTTTATCAAGTGGGAATTGAGCCGAGGGTAGCAGGTGCTAATTGTGACATCGCTATCACCAGTTTATCATTAGATCAAGATTATACTGAAGAAGGACTCGCAATTTTTAAAGCATATTTAAGAGTTGATAACAGAGCCCCAGTGGACGTCATCTTGAGTCAATTGACTTTGGATGTATATCATCACTCAAGTACTGGACGATACGAAATGATTGGATCTATGAATACAAGTCAAGAGTATCAGATCGAAGCAAATTCATTTATTCAATCTACAAAACAAGGTGATACGGTTATAACAATATACCCCGCAGAAAATAACCAAGTTCCCGTTATGGCAAAGCTTGCATTTTACCAAGATGCGACAGGCGGTTCCGCTACGACGGAAGCTATGGCCGACCTTATCTCAAGAGGTTACTTATCATTAATGTTGAAAGGAAAAGCTCAAGTTGGGCCTTTTGCATTTGATTACGAAAGATATCAGACCTTGACTCTTAGTTTTTGGGATCCAAATTTCGTTGTAACTGACGTTTTCCCATATATCCCAGAGGCGAGTATAAATTGGGAGCCAGAATATACTACACCCAGTGAATATCCTGATTCTGGTATAGGAAAGTATATTATTCATGCCAAAATGCACAATCCAAGTGGTATTCCTTTTGTCTTAGAGAATTACAATTTCTCTCTGATTGACCAATATGATAACGTTAGAGCAGTCGGAATTGATATAGAAACTGTATTTGATAATGCATATGATCCCGATGTCACACAAATAGGCAGTTCGGGTCAAGTGCGAGAACCAATTGTGTCTTTGTTTAAGGATGATATTTATGAAACCACATTTACAACAGACACAGATGAGTGGCAGGACATATTTTTTGGAGTTGACTTTACTGATTATGATCAAGACCATTATAGTCCCGGACATTATCTGGAACCGACTCAACAAAATTCTCTGACACGAAATAATATTCACTGGTTCTTTAGCAAACTGCTTAGTGAACCAATTTTGAGTGGAATGACACTACGAGGCACTTTACAGATGTTAATTGGTTGGTATGATGGTTCAAGACCGAAAGGTATCTCTGTTAGCGTTGGCAGTAATGATCTCAGTGAAGAACAATTCAATATCTATAATACAAAGTTCTATCAACAACACTACCAAGATTATGATGGAGAAGATCCTATTTCAATAGAGGATATGATCGTACCGGATAAAGTTCACGTAGATAGTGTAGAGATAACCTCAACAGCAGATTTAATTAGGTTCAATATGAGTTCTAAATTGAATTTTACTAATCCTTACAGAACTAAATTGAGTTTCACCGATTTCACGACTAATTATTATAGAATTGATAAAGCTAATGAAGTAAATTATGATGAGCACTACAGCTTTGGAAGTACAGGTGAACCAGATACACGAACTCTGGAAATAAGCCCTGCAACAAGAATTGATAATCCAAATGACCCAACATTTTCAACGGGTATGACAATATTAGATCATAATTTCACAATGGAATATAATACAGAAACTTACGATGGAAATTCAGCAATATCGAAGGTATTAACCGATATGAATATTGACGATTCTATTGTGAATTGGACAAATCCCTTCTGGTTAATGAGCCCAAATGATGGCGCAGTTGATGTGGATCCATTAGTTATTATGGAATATCTTATTCAAAACGGATTGGATCCTCTAATGCATCTTAATTCGACGGATGTAACCCGCGCAATTCGTTCTGGTGGTGATGCATATTATCCCCTCGATTGTATGTATTTTGGAAGTAGAGATGGACGTTCATATTGGGAACAGAAAGCAACGGGTCTTCCTCAGTTCTCTCACGGAGAATCTGGAGATTTACACCCAATTCAAAGAGATCCATCATTCCCAAGACCCGGTCACGCATATGCATATAGAATTATGACACCGTATGCGGTTAGCAATGACTGGAACAACTTCACCCGATGGGGAGATGAAAGAATAAGACAATGGGAATTTGCTTGTCGAGATCCCGCTTATAACGGTGGAGAATGGGAATACGATACAAATCGTGCAGGTTATATGAAAGATATCAATGGTTTGATATCTCACGGTTTCACAGGATATTCTGGCGAATATGCTTATCCAGGAGATGATAATGTCATCCCTAACGATCTTATATGGCGTGTTTATAACGCACCAGGCGATTACCCAGCAGACTACCTATTTGGTTATTGGTATGATTGGGAAGGACTATTACGCAACTATTATATGGTGTTTGATCCAAATGCTATTTGTGGTGATGGTTCCTCTGGAGGAACTGGTGCTGCTTGGTTACAAGACTTTAAATTAATGGATACCAATGACGAAGATGCTCCTCAGAACTTAGTGGCTGATGATATCGTTAAAGCTACAATGAGCCTCTCATATAGATATCCCTACGGTGGTAGTGCAGGAAGATTTGGATTAGGCAGACACCAATATACCAGCGCACCTACATATAGATATGATTATACAGTTGTTGATGATACCGTTGATGATGATCCAAGCAATGAAATGTATCTTGACGGTTCCGGTGTTTTTGGATTTCCTCTTTCTGGAGGCACCCGAGAATGGCAAACCGAAATGATTGATATCACAGATACAATCCAAGACGCAATATATGATTATAATCATGGTGGTTCTGACGAAGATTTAATGTTTGAAATAGCATTTGGAACTTCAGCAGATCAAGATTCAATTATCTACTTTGATGATGTGCAAATATATATTGAATATAGAGATCCAGAGCCAAATTTGTTTGAAATCTCTGATTTATTCAAATACACAGAACAACTTGATCCTGTCGAGGGCAATATGTGGCAAATATTGAGTGATATCGGTTTTGATGCAACGAATTTTGCCGCTTTTCTCGGAAATGATCCCGTTGAAGTTGATGGGGAATCTATGGGAATTGGTAGCGAACAGCCAGATCTTATTTCATATTTACAAGGTGCAGATACGGACATTTCAGAAATGACAAACATTATGCAAAATGATTACGAAACCATTGACTCAGCAGAACCAACCAGCTTCTTAGAAATGTTAAATACTACAAAGTATATCATTAATGAGGATAGCTCGAGTAGAACGTATATTGACGGTTTAGGATACAGAGATGATTTAGGTAATATTTGGGCGGTGAAGGATCCTTACAGAGCGTCCCGACATATTTCAGAAACGCTTGCTCGCTATATTCATTTGCGTTCAAGCGGTAGTTTAAGTCCAAGCGGAATGGTAGGAGAGGAATTGTGGCTGATGCTCGATAATTTAGACTTGTTCTTCCCGTGGGTTTTGATGTACTTGATGAGTCACGGATGGTCAAAAGATGATGTATTTGATTCCTTAGAAGCCCTGGGATTTGCAAGTGAAGTTAAAGAAAACTATAATACTTATGATGATTCAAATGGGCGGCTAACAACCCGAATATCATTAACAGTAGGAATTAACTTAATTGGTAGCGAGGCATTTACCAGCTCACCAACAGAACGGAACTTTGAATTTCCAATGGGAAAGACAATGTTTGATGGATATCAGCAATTATTTAGATATCTGTTTGATAATGGAGAACAACAGACTTATGGTTCGCCAACTGATCCATATACCGTTGAAAATGCTCGTACGTTAATATCTACATCGAGTGCTTTACCCGGGATTCCTGTCCCTGATATGGATATCGATCTTCATATCACTAAATTATTCGGAATAGACTTACCGTTTAAAGTACTTGGTGTCACAATCATTCCAGACTTCTGGATATCTACAACCGTATCCATGACACCAACAGAATTTTCATTAGCGGTATGGATGGAAGATCTAAATACACACGGATATCCTTGTGTGGCGCCAGATTGGGTGAACAGATCTACGAATCCTTATATTGGTGGAGCTATATCTGGTCCTTATATTTTCGGAGAAGGTTTGAATGACGTAGGTGCACAAGTACTTGGAAGCTTGGTCAGACAGAGATATCTATTCAACGGAGAACCATTCGTTTCAACTGGTGGGGATCCAATTGGTTTATTCCAATTCTTAGACAATTTTTTCTATACAGGCGTTGATACTGATGGACAACCTGGTAACGATTTTGACTACTCCTCATATTCACTATTAGATTACTTTAATGTCAAATCTACGGATTTCATTGATTTAATTACGGGATACAACTGGAGAGAAGACACTTTTGACGGACATCCAAATGATTATCTAGGAGGAAATGGTCTAGTTGATGATTGGGAGGTGCCGATAAATTATGATGTGGCTAATACTTATAAAGGAAATTCAAAACCAAGCCTTGACGGATGGGGATATGACTTCTGGGATGGAAGAATATTCTGGAGGCCAGCACAAGATGATTACTTCTATAACGGTCACATTATTTGGTCTGATTCACCAAGTTTATTAGATTTATCGGGAAGCTCGTCGAGAACAAATGCACACCGAAGAGGTGAAGTCTATTATCAAATAATGGGTGATGGATCTAACGCTGATAGACCTTGGGAAGGAGCACCGCCTTGCGTTAATTTAATTGACATGTTATTATGGTTGGTTAGAACAACTGGTGTCTGTGATTCAGATGATATATTTAAATGGATTATTGGTGAATTACCGACTTCCTATTATATGGCGATCGACCCAGAATCAGGCTATGAAAATCCGCAATACTGGCAATCTGGAGGTCCTCCAAATCCTGGTATTGGAAATCAGCGTACATGGGGAATGTTATACAACAGTACCTTTAATATCACTGGTATGTTTAACTTCCTTGATAAAACAAAGAAATCAGACCCATTCAAATTAATGTGGGAATTACATGATAGAGATAGCGCTGGTTCCCCAGATCCAAAGAACTTGATGTATTGGTCATTAAATCCGAATTTGGTCATTACTCCAGAAGGACATACACAATTTATGTATCATGATGCCTTAGGAGGTACTCGTGGAGAATCTAAACAGTTCTTATGGCAACTCTTTAACGCGAGCTATTGGTCTGATAAAAGCGATGATGATGAGATTTGGGATTATATTGACCATCCTGAAGACACTCTGCCATATCAGCTGTTTGAACGATTTAGAGAACTAGAACTCAATGATACTACAGATCCGAATGACCCATATAGAAACACTGATTTCAATCTATTCAATATGTTTATAGACATGTATGTTGATCCAATTGATTGGTGGGACGATATTCAATACGCTGCCTTAGGTATTGCTCCATTGAATGTACTTTATTGCTCTGATAAACTAAACTTGACACAGAAAATACGGAATGCCGGGTATGCAGGAAAGTCTTCCAAGATAAAAATCAATGGAACATTTAATATTGAAATGTATGGATTGCCTTTGACTTCAGGATCTCAATGGCCATTAACGCTGGACTTCTTCGTAGATCCAATCTTGTTCACTGCCGCGTATCATTGGAGTGAATTCATAGATCCGAACGCACTTAGACACAATACATTCATTATTAGATAAAATCTTTTCTTTACTTTTTTTAATCTTTTTTTTATCTAAATTTCCGATATATGTAAACTATAGTGCTATTTTCTGATTATATGATCAAAATAATTGTATCAATATGTTTTTATTATACTAATTTTTATCTTTACTATATTATAACGATAGATAGAGTAGGATATACTACTAATCAGTTTATAACCATAGCTATTCCGGAGTTATTTGAATGAAAAATCGTAAAAATCTTAAACGTATTTTGACCGTCTGTTCTTTTATTTTAATTGTTAGCTCGGTTTATTTGTTTTCTCAATTTACAGATAATAATGCAAGAGATTTAGTGGTTAATAATAAAACAATCGATTCTTCTGATAATGGAGGTAGTGAATTACCATACCAGATCGGTCCTTTTTTTAACCATTCTGATGATGATGCACAACAATATGGAAAGCTTATTTACGAGGATTACACAAAATTTGTGTATCAGCATTCTTTTGATAATACGGATGAATGGGAATTAAGTGATAGTAATATATATGCAAGAGATCAATTTTATTATTTATTAGGTTACAATCAATTGCTTGAAGGACAACTTGTTGTTCCAAACTATATTGGTTGGTATCAAGACATAGATCTATGGGATACTGAATCTAGTGAAAAAGGATATTATACATATATTGATGAGAATTTGACAAGAACAACTGAAGAAAAATTGTCCTTTGACAACATATTAGCGATTCTATCAATCTTGACAGCAACGGGTACAAATTCAAGTGACGTCGAAAACCGAGTAGTAGAGCAATGGGATGTAGTGAATGAACTATTTTGGGACTCGGAAGCATCTCTATTCAACCAGTCTAATCAAGCAACATCTAAATATAGTGCAAATAATCTACTAGGAGCTATTGCTGCATTTAGTATCGTAAGGGAAGCTGAATTTAATGATAACCCTGGCTTGATAAATCAAGCTTATGATAGAGGAGTAGAAATTATGGAGGAATTGAATTCAAGTTATTACGATTTCGTTGCTGCATGGCCTGGTTACTGGGAATCAACCACTAATTCAGAAAAGTCCGCTTTAACAAATGCTCTCGGAATCATTGCATTATTAGATTGGAATATAGCGACAAACTATACTGCGAATTCAGCAAAATTGAATCAAAGTATTAAGATCTATAATTTTATGAAAGAAGAACTATACAACTCAACAAATGATATGTATAACAAGAAAATGGCTCGATCTGGCGGTGGCTTAGATTATGATCTTGTTTTATTGGATAATGCGTGGATGCTTAAAGCCACATTGAAATTATTTGAAGCCACTGGGAATATTACCTATTATCAAGATGCATTGAAGCTGTATTATGGAATTGAAAGCACATTATATGATCCATTAAATTACGGATATAATACGACATTCGGTCCGAACCAAAATACAATTAAGGAATATGATGATTACAATATGTATATCTCCGCACTGTACGATTTTAAAAACATACACGATACTGCATATATACAATTAGAAAAAAATGAATCAAGCTATCTATATTTGAATTCAACCGCATTTAATGTCTCGCTCAGTTTAAATTATTCGATGGAATATGAATATAACACAGACAAAGTGAATAGCTCATGGAATTTTGAAATTCCTATTGAAAACTCACCCGTACATTATATACTGAGATATGAGAATGATACTATTATAGAACAAAAAGACCAAACCACCGATATTAATGGAACAGACGAATACATATATGATTTATCGGGGCTCACAACAGAGACCTATTCTTTGTCAGTATTATGCAATTATTCTGGTTATTGTTTAACATATAAAACCGAGGAGTTAGATTACGTCTCCGGTATTTTAATTGTTAATTACACGACAAGATTTGAGGAATTATATCAAGGTGAGAGGGGTTTAATAAATGTGTCAGTCGGGAGTCTTAGAGATGATAACATTTCAATCAATTTAGAAGTAAGCGGGGGCAATTTTTTGACAGAAACAGTCGATGACGTAAATATTCTGAATAAAACTCTTACATTTACACTAATAAACTTAACAACAGTTAGCGATATAGAAACAGGTGTTGCACAATTTAATATTGTGTTGTATAATAATTCACTGGTCTTAGAAAATAATACTTTTGAAATTACAATAGAATCTAATATAGAAGTAGCTTATATTCAATATTCTCAATATCTAATTGTCGAAAACGATCTTCAAGTCAGTTTAGGTATTACTAACCATAAATCGCAATCTTCGGAAGATAATCTTCATATAGAAATAACAAGTGATTATTTTGTTACATTGGATCAAGATCTTGATTCAATTGAAGCCTTATCAATGGATGATATCTTGTTGGATTTAGAACGAACTGCTAGCATATACTACGGTGACATAGAATTTATAATTAACATATCAAGGGAAGGAGAATCTCTGTATATGTCAAGTTTTAGTCTGGAATCAGTCCCTGAATTAGATATAGAAAAGATATCTTCAACTGACATTATTATACAAGGTTTAGAACCCGCAATTTCGCTCAATATCATTAACTACAACATTACGGCTAAAACAATATCAATAAGATCTAATGAAAAAACGGTTTGGACGGGAAAATTGAACAATGGATATAATTCGCTTTATATACCAATTGACAATAAGATAAGAAATCCTTATTCAATAAAAACTCGAATTTATTATATCGAAATACTTAATGAGAAAGACCAAGTTATTGGCACAGAGATGATTCAGATAAAACCACAAATATCTGTATCAAACGCAATATTTTATTACATTTTACCAATAATAATAAGTTTGGGTGTTGCAATAGGTGTTAGATACAAAGAAATAAAAGAAAATAAAAGGAGCGCATAAAATGAAAAATAGATCTAATATACAATTCATCTTTACAGTAATATTCTGTATTATAAGTATAAGTTTAGCAATTTACATAGGCAATGATAATAATTATGAAGAAAATTTAGTGATAATCAATACACCCGAAAGTTCTCTTATACAAGCCTCGCAAATAGAATATGAAGAAGAAGTTGACAGAGTTTTTGGGAATTTGGATTTATATGTTAATTTATCTGTTGGGACTGCAGAAGCGCATCCTGATGCTATTGAAGTTAATATGACTATTACTTTTAATAATGGCACTATAAAAAATTACACACAAACAACTGACACAAATGATGTATGGAATTGGGAATATGTTCCATATAAAGATGCCCCTTTGGGCGTACAAACATTCAATATCACTGCTTTCACAGGTACTAATTATTATTACAGTGATAACTACGAATTTAACATTTTAGATTCATATCCAAATATTGGTATTACGCTCCAGACAACTGAGATATATAGAAACAATACCTTAAATTGGATTTTAACTCCATCGGATGCTGAGGATTCACTGGCAGATTTAACATGGAGTTCGGGTATATATAGAGCTTCAAACAATCAGTTATTATCTGGGACTCTAAATTCCCTATTAAATCGAACTTATGAATTTGAGGACACCTTCGAGAATGTTGGTGGTTATTACGTTGAAGCAACAGTTGAAGATAAAGAAGGTAATTCCACCTCTGTTAAAGCTTATTTTACAGTCAAAAATAATATACCAGAAATTGTCTATTATAATTTAGAGTTTTCCGACTCTGAAATTACTGACCCTGACCAAAATGAATTATTACGAGATTCTGGAACAATAGATATAGAGGTTAATGCAACGGATATTGAAAAAGCTCTCGCTCCAGATCTAAAATTAAAAATTATTGCTTACGGTCCAGACGATACCATTATCAATTTAGATCTATTAGAT
>WJKO01000836.1 GCA_014729055.1 Promethearchaeota archaeon
ATTCAATCTGGTCTGCCGAATTTATCTGTAATTTTGCATCAAACTCGGTTTTCTTTATTTCCAAAGCTTCTTGAAGTAAAAGTATTTTTGCATTTTCAATCCGTTTGGACATGGCAGGATTCACGATCTCTTTATCCAAGATAATGCCCTTGATCAAAGAAGTAGCATCCACGGATTCTCCTTCTTTCTTTTGAATCTGAATTCTATCCAAATCTACTTTGAAATTACCGGCAACCTCTTCCGCAACCAAGAGTGAACTTTCTACTGCAATCTTCGCCATTTCTTGTTTGTTCTCATTAATTATTTTTGAACTCATGCTTGTCATCGCCGCATTCATTAGAACATCCTTATCTTTTGGATCTACTTTCTTTCCAATTTCATCTAGAATCTCGAGAGCTTTCAATGTTGCTTTTCTAAAACCTTCTGTGATAATCGTCGGATGTATCTTCTGTTCTAATAGCTTTGCTGCCCTTTTTAATAATTCACCAGCAATAACTACTGCCGTTGTTGTGCCATCTCCAACTTCATCATCTTGGGTTTTTGCTACTTCAACCAACATTTTTGCAGCTGGATGTTGTACGTCTATTTCCTTTAAAATTGTTGCACCATCGTTGGTAATAGTTACATCTCCAAATTGGTCTACAAGCATCTTATCCATACCTCGAGGACCCAAAGATGTTCGAACTGCTTCCGCTATTACTTTAGCTGCTGCAACATTATTCTCTTGTGCGCTTTTACCTTGAGTGCGTTCAGCACCATCTTTTAACACAAGTACTGGTTGTCCACCTAATTGTGACATTTTTTTCACCTTAATTTAGTATTTTTCTAGTTCTCTATTTTGTAATATTTATAGAAGTCTAAGTCAAGTAAAAAAAATATTCGGATCAATTTTAAGTTTTTTTATCTCATCTAGATGAAATTTCCAATTACAAAGAAAAAAAAAGATAGAATATTACTATTCTATTAATAATCACTTTGAAGAAAACATAAATAGTTCACGAGATTACCTCAACTGTATTTCATTTAAATGAAAAGTTCACTATAGATAACTGGAAGATTCTAATGCAAGATTCGGAATTGAGAAAGACACCTTTATATGAAGAGCACAAAAAGTTAGGTGCAAAATTAGTCCCGTTCAGTGGCTATTCTATGCCAATGAAGTATGAACACGGGATTCTTAAAGAGCACCAGCAAGTAAGAAATAGCGTAGGACTTTTTGATATATCACATATGGGGGAAATTGAGATTAGAGGGGATGATACAGAAAAGTTCTTGCAATTGATCATGACAAATGATTTGAATCTTTTATATGATGGAAAAGCTCAGTATGCGTGTATTTGCTATCAAAATGGCACTGTTGTTGATGATTGTTTCTATTATCGAATCAATAAACAATTATATAAAATTATTGTAAATGCGTCCAATAGAAAAAAGGATCTGAATTGGTTTGATAAGCACAAAGAGGGACTTTCTATTAATATATTGGACAAAAGTAATAATAGAGGAAGGTTCGCACTACAAGGACCTAATGCAGAGCATACTCTTAATCCATTAACACCGTATGATCTATCGAAATTAGAAAGATTTCATTTTATTGAAACAAAAATTAAGAAGATGAGTGCGTTTATAGCCAGAACAGGTTATACAGGAGAAGATGGATTTGAAATCTCAGTAAAAACCGAAGATGCGAAAAATGTGTGGAATCTTATCCTCCAAGCAGGTCAGGAATACTCCATCTTACCAATAGGGTTAGGAGCGCGCGATACACTTAGGTTGGAAGCTTCATACAGTTTATACGGTCACGAACTATCGGATAAAATTACACCAATAGAAGCAGGAATAGGATTTTGTGTAAAAGAAAAGAATATAGATTATATCGGCAATTCAGTGCTTTTAGACCAGAAACGAAATGGAACTTCCAGAAAGATAGTGGGTGTCGAATTAATTGACCGGGGAATCATAAGAGAAAAATGCGCTGTATATAATAAAGATGATGATCCAAAAGAAATTGGTATTATTACAAGCGGAACATTTTCACCGACATTTAAAAAATCCATAGGACTTGCTATGTTAAGAAGAAAGTTTACTGGAATTGGGACTGAAATTTTAATTGAAATACATAATAAAAAGAGAAAAGGAAAAGTCGTAAAGACACCGTTTTATCCATATAAAGGAAGGAAAAAGAAATGAATTATCCGAACGATATATTGTACGCAAAAACTCACGAATGGGTTAAGGATCAGAAAGATGGCACAGCATTGATCGGTATCAGTGATTTTGCACAAAACGCATTAGGGGACATTGTTTATATCGAATTTCTATGTGATGACGAAGATGTTGTTCCAAAAGGCGAACCTATCTGTGAAGTAGAATCAGTCAAAGCATCAGAGAGTGTATATGCACCGATCTCCGTTCGTGTTCTAAAAGTGAACTCAGAACTTGAAGAAAATGAATATAAAGAAGTAAATAAGTCTTGTTACAAAAATGGCTGGCTCATCAAGGCAGATATCTTGGATAAAATACAATTAAATGATCTTCTGGATGCTCAGAAATACAAAGAATTCTGTGAAAAACAAGAAAATTGATAGGGAATGATGATAAATGGATTATTCTCCTCTCTCTGAAGCTGATATCCAGAAAATGCTTAAAACCATTGGCATTCAAGATATTGACGAGTTATTCAAGGATATACCAGAAAATATTCGCAATCCAATATTGAATATTGGAGAAGGACTATCTGAATTAGAAACAATGCAATTTCTGCAACATTTGGCAAGAAAAAATCACGTTTTTAACGCGTTTTTTAGCGGAGGAGGATGCTATCATCATTTTATACCCCCTGTTGTGAATGAAATAACAAGGAGAAATGAATTTTATACTTCATATACACCATATCAAGCCGAAATTTCTCAAGGGTTTTTACAAGCGATCTATGAATATCAGACATCCATCTGTAATTTAACTGCAATGGATGCATCAAATGCTTCTGTTTATGACGGTGCAACAGCTGTCGCTGAATCCCTAATCATGGCAAAAAATCGCACGAGAAAAAGCGATTTTATAGTTCTACAACCCATTAATCCTTACTATCGTGAGGTACTTGATACTTATGGTTACGCAAATGAATTCAATCTCATTTATTCAGATCTTACTACACTTTCAGAAAAACTCTATTCGGATACTATCGCGGGTGTTGTAATCCAAAACCCCAATTTTTTTGGTGAGTTGCTTGATATTGAATCAATTATCGAAACGATTAGAAACATTTCAAAGAAAGTATTAGTTATATATCTCTCTATCGAAGCTAGCTCTTTAGGAATACTCAGACGACCAGGAACGTTAGGTGTGGATATTGTTTGTGGAGATGTACAATCCTTAGGATTACCCATAAACTTTGGAGGTCCAAGCACGGGATATATCGCCACTACAAAGAAACTAATGAGAAAATTACCTGGACGTATTGTGGGTAAAACTAAAGAAATTCACGGAGATAAAGAAGGATATGTCTTAACACTTCAGGCTCGTGAACAACATATCAAACGGGAAAAAGCTTTATCTAATATTTGTTCAAATGAAGCGCTCTGTATGCTGGCAGTTCAAGTCTTTCTAAGTGCTCTAGGATATTCGGGTCTACGACAAATGGCTGAATTAAATATTAAAAATTTACATTATCTCATGAAAAAGATAGAAAATTTATCGAATCTATCAATATTAAGCAGAACTCCCGTATATAACGAATTTTTAGTCGAATGTGAGAAAGGTAAATTTAGTAAATTAAAGGAAAAATGTATTTCTAATCATATTTGCCCCCCTTTATTATTAACAGAAAGGATAATTGGGCTGATTAAGGAAGGTACTACCTTAGAAATTGATGATAATAAAGAATATATATTAATCTGCAATACCGAAACTAACGAAATAGGATATATAGATGATTTTCTTCAGATCTTAAAGGAGGTTATGGGTTAAATGCACAAAAAATCCATCCCTACTATTTTTGAAAAGAGTAATGATTGCCCATTAAACCGTCATCGACTACCAAAGAAATCTATCTTTAATATTGATATGTCAGAAATTATACCCGAAAAATACATCGAACCTAAACAAGATTATTCATGCAGTGATAATTTGATTCTACCAGAGGTTTCTGAAGTTGAGCTCACCAGACATTACATAGATCTATCAAATCGTAATTATGGTGTAGATTCGGGCATCTATCCTTTGGGATCTTGTACGA
>WJKO01000837.1 GCA_014729055.1 Promethearchaeota archaeon
GCTTCAATTTGATTTATAAGTAATTCATTTTCAAATAGTATTTTTTTTAGTTGTTTAATTTCATTCTCAACATAATCCATACTAGTAATCTCTACATTTTCTAAACTATTCATTACTTTTTTCTTTAAACCTTTTAGATGTTTTAATTCCGCTCTTAATCCTGCTATCTTGTTTTTCCTTGTTTTATTTCGATACTTTAAATTACTAATGTTTCTTTGAATTTCGCTGAGATGATCTTTATAGTATTGCAAAACAACACATAATTTTCGATCTTTATAATCTCCAAAAGCATACCATTTTAAATCGTTTTCAATAATTTTTGGAAAATCATCTTGCAGTCCAGAAACATCGATAAACATGAATTTGTGTAGTGATTTCAATCCCACCAATCGGTGTTTAAACCGAAACGTCTTATAATTTGGAATATTCAATATTTGAGATAACTTATTCTGACTTTCAGGAATATTATTGAAATTATGAATTGAATTGCTGGTTCTGTCTGTAATCCGAACTGTATAAGAATTGGAATTTCGGTTTATCAAATGTCGCTCTATCGAATAGTCTTTTTTGTTAATCGAAATTAAAATTTTTGTACGAAAGTGCCTTCTGTGTATATCAAATTGTTGAGTTTCAGCTAGAAATCCAAACGTTAATCCATCCCATATTTTATTTTGTGGATCTCTAATGATATTTATGCCAGTTTTAAGACTGTATTTATAATCTCCAAAACAAAATTTCTTAAGTAGTAATTTCCTTATTCTTTTCTCCTCTACAGCAGGTAAATAATAATTTCTTGTATCATCTGCTATTTCAATTTTCCCAATTATATCTTCAATCTCGTCGATGTTCCAAGATCCAAGGATTTGATCCAATCCTGCCTCTTGGTTCTCATTCTTTATATTTCCATTTCGATTGTCTAATTCTGGTACCTTTTCCAGTAAAGTACTTTGTTTCTTATTGTTATTAGAAGAACTCACGGTAAAAACCTCCAAACCTTGTTTCATCCCACTCGGGAAATACATCCTTTTTGATAAATTTCTCCAGTTCTTTTCCGCCCATATGATCGAAATATCTTGCTAATTGTTTACATACATTAACCAAAGATCTAAATTGTTCATCGTCATAAAATAGAATCTCTATTTTCTCCTTTCCCTTTTCTGTTAATTTAAGCGTTTCAGCGTTATTAATTTTCTGTTCTACGGCATAACCCATTTTTATAATTAAAACTCTTTCATAGGATTTGATAAGGTATTCATAGGGTCCGTAATGTAATTTTTGAAAAGATAGTAATTCACCATAAACACCAGGTATAAATTCATCAGTCGTATTATAAATAGATTTTCTTTGGTTTATTTCAATAGCTTTACGCCTTAATGACTCATATTTTAGCAAAAATAGCAGCTTCGTTCTTTTAACTCTGCCCATTAACTGCCAAGCTTGAAATGTTGATAGTAAAGCTAATATTGCTTTCTGGATGTATTCTCTCTTTTCGCCCAAATAATCTCTGCAATTCTGGTAATCAGAGAATTCGGGAGAATTTAAAAACTTTAGAATTATCTTAGTTGCCTGTTTTTTTTTATTTTGAATTTTAAATTTGACCAATGTCTTATTAATTGAATATAAAAGGGAAGTATAATAGAAGAAATTTGTAAATTCTTTATAGAATATGTTATTATTCGAATCAAAGGAGTCAATTTTTAGAAAACGATATTTGAATAAGCTTACTTTAAAAAAATCTAATTGTGAATCATTAAAAATTGAATTCAATAAAACCAATAATTCTTGCATTTTACGTCCTCCTTATAGTCATCTTTAATCCACATATTTTATCTTTATGATAATAAAGAAGGGAAAAAAATTCCAATTCATCATTTAACGGAATATATTTCATAAGATCTTTCAGGATTGTTTTAATTACTTCTTGTTTCGGACAAAGATATTGATATGAAGCTTTTTGGTCTTCTTTACATTCCATTTTTCTCGAACAAGGTAGAAAAACAAAGACATCAACAGAATGCTTCTCATATTCCACAGAAATCTCTTTGATATCTGCAATCCTCATTTCAATTCCTGCCTCTTCAATAAGTTCGTTGAAAACATGTTCACGACGTAATGTAGAAATCTTTAGATAATCTGTAAGATTTAAATCTTGGGGAAAATCAAAGGCTTCTTCTATCTCTTGTTGAATCTCTGGTATCTTCTGTAAAGTCCTCTTTAAATAAATATTTTCAATATAATCTGATTTATTCTGTTTATGAGATGCTCCGGTCATTTGTAATATAAATCCCTTATCTTTAAGCCTTCTCGCAGACCGATTATCTGCGCTTCGACTTGTATCCTTTTCGCCAAGATTGTCAAGAAATGTAATCTGGGATGGTCGAATCTTAAATTTCTCGTGCAAATACTTTTCTATTTCTTTAACAAAATGGATATCATCGTTCCAAGACATCTTAGATCTATATAGATCTGATTTGATTTTAAATTTTAATCATCCATTCTTGAAAACCTTGGGGGAGTTATTTAATATAATTATAATAACCATAAAGACAAAAAAACACAACCTTCTCTAACACAAAAGGTATAGTTTTTATTAAAAGAGAGTTTTGAAATAATATAATACATGGACACCCAAGAACATATAATGGATTACACCACAGAGATGATAAAATATGTTAATAAAAACATTATTCCGATTGATGATTTTAGGTTCAATAGAATACTTTTATACTTAGACCAATACGATATAAAAGAACTTCTTTGCGCTATGTCGTAAAGCATCATAGATAATTACAACTTGAGTGATACTTCCTTAATAGTTCCTTATGTTTAATATAATAAGTTCGGACCTAATACTAATTTCGATATTATAACCTTGATGATATATTCATTTTATGAGTCTAGACCAACTATAGTTAAACACTGGTTTAACATCAACTGAATGGGCTCTATCGGCAGAATGTATTATAAGTGTAATACAAAATGGTATATAAATGTTAACCAATTGCCATATAATGGGTTTTGAGCGTTAAGAATAAATATCATGATCATTGATATTATTATAACCACTAAAAAGAGTGAAAAAGTAATTACGCCACTTGCAGAGAAATAAAGAATTGAATCGGTTGATAAAATGTTAGCTCGTCTAAGAGAATTAGTAGAAAAAATCAATGAATTGATTGATCAAGGTAGTAGTATGCTTGATAATTACGCCCCATCTTATGAATTTTACTCGAGACCTCCAATAGTGGAACGTTTTTATAATGAATTTGAAAAATGGAAGAGTAACTTACTAACCTTTACGAAACTCGGACTTATAACACTCGGAGAAGAACCCGATAAATCAAGTATATATGAAGATATACAAAAAGCTAGTCCATATCCAATAAGTTTCTCCATAAATTCTCCAGATCATATATATGTACAAGAACCTCTAAACGAAATAATTGCAAACTTAGAAGCTTTAAAAAAAAGGATCGAATTCGAATTAGAATTAGATCCTAAAGACAATAATGATCATAAGGAGCAGATAGTTAAAACGTCAAAAGACGAAATTGTGATGCAAGATCAA
>WJKO01000838.1 GCA_014729055.1 Promethearchaeota archaeon
ATTATTGCCTATATGTCAATCTGGTTATTAGTTTGATTAATATTTCATTTCAAATTTGGAAAAATGAAAAAATGTTACTATTGTTTACGGTGCTTTTTGATGCATTTGAAAAACGAGGGTGTGCGCTTTTACAGACGGTGGAAGGGGCGATATCGGCGATCTAAAATCCGGTTCTGCGATATTTCGCTCAAAACAAGACATACTGGACTTTCTTAAGCACAAAATGAGTGACCCCGCCTTCTATATCAACAAAATGTATCATTACCAACGCGACTCTAGCACTAACGCGTTAGTCCCGATATTTATCAATGGAAATCCTTATTATGTGGCTGAAGTTTTATATAATGCTATCCAATGACCAAATTATGAGGGAATGAAAATGCGAAATAAATCCAAATATATCATTATCAATGGGGATAAACATCCCGTCCAAGAGATTAATGGTATTTTGAAACTGTATGGACAAAAATATTTATCGTTGTTTAAAGATAGTAATAGTCTTGAAAAATACGATAAAGTTCCTATAAATTCTTGCAACGGTAGAAAAACAACAGAAATTGAAATTCCTAATAATCTGAAACATTTAACACAGATTGAGATTAAATATACCAATCTAACTTCTGTAAATTCCATTGTTGGGCTGAATAAACTAAAGAAATTGGAAGATTTGGTCTTAGGAAACAACAGAATTTCAACGATGAAAGGGATAGAACAATTAACTGGACTTATAGGCTTAGATTTTGGCAAGACTAAAATGATAGGATTAGACGAATATGCAGCATCTCAAAATGTGGAATTGCAAAATAATACCATATCCAAGATAGAAGGATTGGAGAATTTAACGCGTTTAACAACATTAGGATTGGATGGTAACCGAATTGTTGAAATGACGGGATTTGAAAATCTTAAAAAGCTCGAAGGCTTGAATCTGAGCGAAAATAAGATCAAGGAGATCCAGGGGCTTGAGAATTTAAAGAATCTAAAAGCTCTTGTATTGGACAATAATAAGATTAAAGAAATTAAAGGGCTCGACAATCTGACCAATCTTGAGAGATTATATCTAAGTCACAATCAAATTACCGAAATTAAAGGGCTGGAGAACCTGACCAAACTGGAAACACTTTATCTCAGCCACAATCAAATTGAGGAAATTAAGAACCTTGAGAGTTTTTCGCTTTCTGAACTGTACCTTGACCACAACCGAATACAAAAAATCGAAAACCTTGAAACTCATGGAGATTTGTGGCGTGCAGATTTTTCGTCAAATCAAATCGAGAGCCTGGACAATCTACGCGCTTATCCAGAACTTCTTAAACAATGGGCTCGTTTCTGGGACTGTTTTATACTTGAAGACAACCCTGTTCAAGAATGGGCGGAAAAAGAATACGGAAAGATCACTGTCTTCGGGGATCCGGGATATATCTTTAGAGACCTTTTAAGAAGAGTGGTTCCTTAGAAAGAAGAGAAGAAGAGTCGTTGCTTAGAAGGAAGAAAAGAAGAATTATTGTAATTCGAATGTACGAATTTGATGCGGAGCAAATTTAATATTGATAATATTGTCAGCCATACGATTCCGGTTGATAACGTAGTTGAGTCCGTTAGATAACGGGCGTTCTAATAAATCTGTTTCGACAATTCGTTCGAAATTCATTAATAAGTCAGAGCTAATCGATATTTCCGCTGCCGCGTTATTATTGCTGTTATTTATCGTTCGGAAAACTAATCCTCTGTCTTTTATTGCATAGTTCTGACTGTCTTCTCCCTTGATTTCCTTTTTAAAACATTTTGGTATGGGATCCGCTGGTTTTATAACCGTAATCTCTATACAACGATTATTTGATTTAATAAATCGTTTTTCAGATAGCTGCTGCGATACAATGGTCTTGAAGTCCGAAACTTTTATCTCGCTTACTTCCGCTGGTTCTTTATAAAATACATTTATGCTATATGGCGCATTAAATGCATGTGCTGCATGATGCACTTGTCCATCTCTCCAACTTCCACTATAGGGGAGCAGCCAAAGTCGTGTGA
Source organism: Promethearchaeota archaeon (assembly GCA_014729055.1). Taxonomy (GTDB): domain Archaea; phylum Asgardarchaeota; class Lokiarchaeia; order Sigyniarchaeales; family Promethearchaeaceae; genus WJKO01. Next base: position 2,032 of record WJKO01000838.1, read on the forward strand.
GACACTCCCCTTGATCTGCATGTGTGGGTGGAGATCCAAGCCCTTCTTTAAGCCTTTTCTTTCGTTCTTCCTTAATCCATGACACTACATCGACTTCAGGATATTCAGGTCCGTGAATGATACTAATGCTGAGATCTCCATTTATGGTATCGAACCCATATTTCCCTTCGTTTATTACAGCGAGTCCATGTTTTTTCTTTTTATCTTCTAATACGACAAATGTATGCATCCATTTTTCCCATCTCGGTTTGTCATGGTTAGCCGTCGGAATATTTTTGCGCGTTGAGGTTGCATAAGGGGTTTCCGCAATTGAATATTCAGTGTCGATATTCACTGGTAGCGTAAGCTTGACCAACTCTTCTATTTCGTGAAATTCAAGCCCTATTTCAACGCTTAGTCCCGGCACACCCGAAATCAATGAATAATCTACGATCAATTTTGAATGTTTTCTTAAATTTGTCTTAACACGTACTGTCCATTTTACGGGACCATCTGCAATAAGCTCAATCGTGGGGCGTTTTATTAAGGTGTCAAGTCCATTTTCCCACCAATTTACCGGAAAGTTCCAACAGGGGTTTTTATAAGGTATATCCGTGAAAATACTAAATTTCATCAGTTCTTTTAGCAGACTTGAACCATTGTGAAGGATCTGTTCTATCATACCCGTTTTTTTATCAATTATTACATGCAATGATTCATCCTTACCTTCATTTTGCATGGTTATATGATCCCCAGTTGTTTCTATCGTAATATTGGCTTCTGTTTTTAACGATGTTGGTCTGTTTTTACTATTCTTGGGAAGAAACATATTTCTGATTTTTCTACATATACGTTCCATGGTATTAAATGGAACTTTATTTCGGACGGCAGCTATCCAACCACACCGAACTGACCAGCTGTCCATCTGTGAAGTAAATACATAACGTTCGGACTTCCTATCAAGCGAAATGTTCCGAAATCCTATAGCGTCAGGAGGAATCTGTTGTATTGGTTTTATACATATCCCCGATTCAACATTAGAATTACGTTCAAGAACACATACGGGTATGAAATCATCAAAGGCATCCGCCTCTGTTTCCACTACTTGGGAAATCGATGTACCACCGGCGTTTACTAATAATATGGGAAATAAAAAGATCTCAAACTCAATTTCAGATAATTTTATTTTCTGAACTTTTGTATTTATACTTGGAATTGCTTGGGCTAACGCCTTTATTGCTCCAGTTCTTAAACGGCGGAGAAGCGACCGATCTTGGCTCCAAAATTCATAGCACTCATCATATACTTCTGGAATACTGGAGCCAGGTAATACATCATGAAATTGCATCAATAATGTATTATACCACATCTGTTGAATTGGGTTGCCGGTAGTTCTGATTTGATCTTTTTCTCCCGTATAAAATGTTCGAAAAGGCGGAATGACGTCAAAATATGAGTCTGATGATGCCTTTGATGACTCTTCATCACTTTTATTCCGAAGTAAGGTAGCAGCAAGAGTTGCGATTCCCTCCACAGCGGGTAGGTTCCATTCAAAAAATCTATTCATGCGTTTCATAAAATGTTGAGTTGTTAAAGACCCCCGATGAAACTGATAA
>WJKO01000839.1 GCA_014729055.1 Promethearchaeota archaeon
ATACAAAAAGAATGGTTTTGCGTCTTCTGATTCTTGTTTTTTTGCCTGTCTTTTCAGAAACATCTTTGCTTGTTTCAACGAAGCCCAATCGAGAATGTTCGTTTTTTTCCTAGGAAACCAACTCACTCTCGGCTTGGCTTGTCGATATACGGGAACTTGGATATTTGCAGGACTTGTCCAAGCAGTAACCCGAGCCATCACCGTATGACGCCCCGATGAATAATCATGCTTTCCATATCCTCCTTTTTTTGATGCAAAAACATATCCTTCTTTCTCCAAAACATCTTGAAATCGAGGTGTTCCTGGTTCTAATCCTTTGTAATTATTCCAACTTTCATGCCTGAAGGAATAAGTTCCTGACCATAAATTTGCACGCACAGGGCAACAGAGGGGATGGCTAGCATACATATTGGAAAAAATAACGCCATGTTTTGCAACTTGATCCATATTTGGTGTGGCATTTTTTAGAGCAGGATTGCCCAAGCATCCAATTTTCCGCCCGTCGAATGATTCAATAAAGATAAATACAATATTATTTTTTTTACTCATCTTGATTCATCTTGATTCAAACTTAGTATTTAATGTAATGGAAAATTTTAAAGATTTTACGAAATAAGTATGTTATAACATTTGCGAGTTTTAGTAAGCACCATTAGTACAGCGGTTAGTATTCTAGGTTCCCAACCTAGTGATGCGGGTTCAATTCCCGCATGGTGCACTCCATTTTTTCTTCATAATTTGTAGTTTAAAATGTCTTTCTGTTCTTTTTCTTGTTATGAACCAATTTTTATAGGAAAATGTCGCATGTTGTTCATTTCAGTTCAAATAGAAAGAAGCAATGTAGTGGAAATCGGCGTTGGGATTCAGATTGCATTCCCGCATGAGTGTTTTATATTTTCTCCCCAATGCGCATAGTAAATTAGAGAAAGTTTTTCATAACTTAGAGAAAGTTTATATTTATATTCTTCGGTATTTAGTGCATGGGTTTTTTTGATTATCCGTATTATGACGATTTAGAACCAGAGGCGGTTCCCGTTTTCTTTGTTCAATTAGTTTTAGTAATTGGTGCGCTATTTTTCACAATCGGTATGTTTAAACGCTGGTTGAAACGAAAAAAAAGACCGGCATTATTACTGTTCCTATCTTTTCTCACATTTACTGTGGCAATTGGTATGTTTGCATTTGCCATCGGCAGCGCAATTTTAGCGGGTCTTAAAAAAGAGATACCATATATGATAGGTTTAGGTAGCTTTTATACATTAATGGGCGTGGCGAATATTCCGCTCATGCTTTTCGCCTCTGACGTTTTTGAAATCGATTTTAAGTATTTGAGAAAATACATCATATTGGATATTGGTACTGTTCTGTTGTGTGCTCTACCAAATAATTACTACGGCGTATCAGAGGATCTGCAGACTCTATTTTCAATACGTCTATATTCTACGTTGATGCTATTGGTAACTTGTGTTCTTATTTATAGTCGAATTTATTCGAATGCAATGCATGCCAGTAAAAGAACACATGATCCACATGCAAGATTAGCATTCAAATACATCGCATATTCCCAGATATCGTTTATCGTTTCATATATATTTGGTCTTCTTGATACGATTACGTTTGAATTTACGGACGCTACAGGATACACATTTTTTAACTATTTAATGTGGGTTTCCGCTGGATTTTTCTTTATGTTTTGTTATCTAGGATATATCATGCCTGAATGGCTAAAAAACCGCATTGATAGAAAACAGCGTGGATTTTAATCGTTAAAAATTCAAGTCATCATTATTCTCTCTTTCTAAAAAATAGGATTCATATTTTCTTTGCCATTCATCTACGTCTTTGCGATGAAATTCCTCAGGAATTTTCGTACAAATACGCTTCACTTTTTTACTTTTATCTAATTCTGTTTTTAATTTCAACAATAGTGGCAGTTTGGAAAATCCTTTGACCACTTTTTGTAATATATCAAACAAGGATAAAGAAAGTTCCTTCCCAGATCCCGTCATGACTAATTCCTTTTCTCCAACAATACCACGCGAAAATATGTAATCGATATCTGAAGTGGAAATCGTGAGCATAAAATTCTTTATTACCTCGATGCTGGCGAATTTTGCACCCAATTTCTTAAAAAACTGAACTTGATACTTCCATAGTGTTTTTATCTTAAAAATGGAAGGATCATCTTTATGATAAAGTAAGACGTTAGATAATATATCTCCCGCTACCATTGCAGATGCGATACCAGATCCCATCATTGGGATGGTCATAAAAGCCGAGTCTCCAACAGCAGCATAATGTGGAGCAACCATCTTGCTTAAAGGACGTCTAATAGGTATCTTAGTGATACTACCTCCCCGAGTCATTCTTGTGCCAATATACGGGTTATCTTTTCTTAAATCGTTTATGGATCGTTCAACCTCTATCTTTTCTAAAGGATCTATCTGTCCTATTAACAAGTTGACTTCATTGTATGGATTTATTACAACCCACGAAATCCCAATATGGCCCAGATGTTTGAAATACACAATAGCTGAATCCTCAACTTCATAGTTGTTTAAACGTTCATAAAATGCGCGCCAGATATAAAATGCTTCGCCCCGATTAAGGTCCTTGGTAACATCATAGGTAGCAGGTAGGTTTTTCCGAACAGATGAATCCACGCCTGCGGCATCAATTACTAAATCACCTTCGATAACAGATTCATCAGCCAATATTACACCTCTAACGGTTTCTTCAACAATCAAGGGTTTGATAATAGTTGTATTGAATTTAAAATGAACTCCCGCATCTCTGGCCAATCTTATAAGATGGCGTAGTAATGGTTGACGTTCCATCGAAAAATCGCGATCTTCTTCGGGAACAAACGTTTTTATTCTGGTCTGTTTATCGGGTGTAATATAAGTCCAATCTGGTTTAAGAAAATAAATTGATTCATTTGGTTTTGGGAGATTGACTTGATCAAACACATTCAAGTCAAGATCGTCATGCCAATCCCAACCAATGTTTTCTTCTTTCTGTTTTTCAATAATTGTTACATTGAATCCCGATTTCGCAAGTTTTATGGAAGCAACGAGACCACCATGACC
>WJKO01000009.1 GCA_014729055.1 Promethearchaeota archaeon
CGATAGTATTACCGCTAATGGATTCAGATCAAAACCAATAATGTTATGCGTTAGTTTTTCTATTAGCGTATTTGGTTCTATTTTGTGTTTCTTTCCCCAATTTAAGGCTTTTTCCAAGAAAAAAATCAAAAAGGTACCCGAACCACAACTAGGATCTAAAACCCTTTCTTCGAGATCTCCAGAATAACCACTAGCTTGGATAACATATTGAGCTAACCAATCAGGCGTATAATATTCACCTAAGCTATGTCTTAGTTCTTTAGGTACCATATATTGGTAAAACTTTTTTAGTAAATCCTGGACTTTGGTAGATTCATTCAGATGAATAGAAGGTTCAAATTGAATTAAAATACTTAAAATTGACCGAATCGTACTTTCTATCTCCCCAGAAAATTCATTTAGATACCAACTGAAGAAATCTGTATCTAAAAAACTCTTATATCCTAACTCAGCAAAAACATCGCCATTTTCGAATTTTTTTAATTCATTCCGAAACTTTATATCCTCTCTCTGAAGAAGATCTTTAAGATAAGAACGGAATATAGAACTTTGGTATATAACTCCAATTTCTGCAGCCAGATATTTCACAATTATGCTTAAATATGTATGCAGACAAAATAATAGAATATCTGGTTCAAAATTTTTAATTTCACATTTCAACGCAATATATTCAAGTTGTTTCTTCGTCTTGTTCAATTCATATCCACAAACTTGTTGATAAACATACAACCATTCTTCAAAAATGACGTTAGTGCGAGGATTAGTTGAGTTTTTTTTTGTATCATAAAGCGTTCTAATTGCTTCTATTGCAATATCGGTTTCTATTCCAAATTTATTATTTAAAGATTTAGGTGTTAATGGGTAGCGTTGAAGACTTCTGAATATTTGTAATAATTCCATAATAGAACCTTTATCCACAGAGGAAACAGAAATTATATTCCAATTATCCTCTTTATACTGTGCAAATCCGACAGTGAAACCGTCAAATATAACAGCCATATATCTATCTAGATCATATCCTTCCCTTTTAGCTAATTTATTTATGTACTCTTGACATTGTTTAAAAGCAAGGTCTTGATTAATTTCTCGCTCTAATTTTCTGGGTTTTTTATATTCAACAACAACACCACCAAAAACATGTTCAGGTCGACCATTCAAGACGGTTCTGTTTTCAATAGGATAATGTTCAATCTCATGATACGTAAGAAAATCTTCTAATAACATTTGACAAGTATGCCGTACTTCAATTTCTGTATTGCATTGTCCAACCTTCTTCAAGATTTTATTTGTCAATTGTTCTACATCAGTTTCTATAAAAAATTCCATAAAAATACCTTGTATAAAAAAATAGATAATTTCTATTTTTATATAAAAAATAGAAAATAATAGATAATTAAAGTTTTATGCATATCTTTTCTTGGTGGCTAATAAGAAAACGAACGCGACAACTGCAAAGATGAAACCAATTAATGTTATCCATGTTAGCAAACTTCCAACATCAAAGGTGCCTCCTCCAATCCAACCTATTATACTGCCGACGGAGTTCGTTATTACGATACTTAAATCGATTAAAGCCATTCCCCAAGCCCATTCCTGTTCTTGGAATAGCCCGATTCCGGCAATAAAGAGCCAAACCCCTAAAACAAGCGTTATCAAGGAGTTTTGTCCTAATAATGCCATTGCAGCTTCAGTAGCACCACTATCTAAGATAGATTGCACCCAAGTCGGTACAACCACCTCAGCCCATGCCAATATCATTAGAACTGCTTGAAGAATGAACAAAGCACCTAAGACTATCATTATAATATTCACAATAGCATTGGATTCTTTTAATTCCTCACCAGTTTTTTCGTCAATTTGTGCTGGCATTTTTTTTTTACCTCATTATCTTATAGACTACTATAGTTTTCACAACACTTATTCTACATTTTTTCTTTAAGTAACATAGATTTTAGTGTTTGAATATAAAATCAAATGTTGAGTATTTATTTTTTTCTATTCAATAATTATATGAAACTTGCTAGTAGAACTAGAAGTCTGGAATAAAAAAACGTGAAGAATTAAATTAAAAAAAAAACTGATATAGATATAGAAATATTAGATATTTTTATTGTGAGAATTGAGTATTTTTTTGAGAGGAATCAAAATGTCAAGAACAGATAGAAAGAAAAAACCTTATGAATTCTATAATGAAACGCTTAGTGAAGGCGGGGAAAGTTTGGTACCTAAAGCGAAGGGTTCTATTCCGAAGCTAGCTGTACTTTTAGGCTTATTATCTCCCTTCTATTATGATCTTTATCAAAAATGTGACGGAAATGCAACAGTTTCGGATTTATCTGATCAAATGGACATAGACCTTGCTGAAATGCGCGTTTATATTGATAAATTGTTGAAAAACGGCTTAATCACGATTTCTAAAGATAACTAAGTTGAAATTAGGGTGAATTTTACTGGATTTAATCCATTAATTATACGATGGATCAAGAAATCTGCGATGAGTATAGACAATACCATCGAGAATATATCCCTTCTCTTTTTAAAGTTATACTATACGGATATATCATTTTCTTTGGGGCTTGACATTAATTACGATAATATTTTCTCAGATCCTCAATTTAGAGGATATAAAATAGAAGAGTTACTACACAATACGCTAAATACAGTAGATACTGAAGATAAAAAAAAGAAAGATGTCGCGGAGCATAAGGGCGCTATACTAATTAAAATATTAAATAGAATCGAGGAAATTACCGATATCGACGATGATATTTTAGGTATCTTTTTTTACCTAATAGAACGGATGTTTAAAAGAATATTAAAGACATTTCGAATAAGTCCCAGGAGTTTTTTATCAAATTCAATTATTGTTAAAGACATTAAAACATACGAAATAAAACTATTCATTGAACTTCTGATTAATGTCATACCAGAGCGATCATCAATTTCCAATCTTTCGATAATTCTTTTGAGAAACGGAGGCATCGCGGGGCAGTTTATCAATTATACACAAAATAATTTAATCCAGAGCTTGTTAAAATCA
>WJKO01000840.1 GCA_014729055.1 Promethearchaeota archaeon
ATCTATATTTATTTTCAAATATATATAGAATATATGAATAGAAACACTTCTCTTTCAAAAAATAATAATGATCGGAGAAAAAACTTCAGTCTCGTTGTTCTCTTTAAGAATATTTTTGTGATCGTATTTGTGTTAAGTCCTATTGGACTATATATTGGAACAACATATCTCTTTCAATGGAATGCGCCTTTAGATAAAGCACCATATGTCCATTGGAATGGGTTAAACCCTTCATCTGCTGTTTATGTTTCATGGGAAACCTCCGAACCAGAATCAACATATATCCGATATGGCACAGATTATAATGACTTAGATAATGAAATAACGAACTATACAGCCGTACACATGCATCGTATCATTCTATCACCTCTTTTACCTAATACCACATACTATTACGAGGTGGGCAAGTCTTCATCCGAAATACGGTACGGACCATTTAGATTTCATTCCGCTCCAATAGCAGGTTCTTCAATTCCCTTTAACTTTACAGTAATATCAGACACACAGCAACTATGGGGAACTGGTCATTATGATACAATTGCACGAGCAATTGAAAATCCTAAACACGGTGATACTGCGTTTTTAATGGATGCGGGAGATGTTTGTCAAGAGCCTGATGACTTAGAAACGTGGAACTTTTTTATGAAATATTCCTCCAGATTTACTGATCATATTCCTTTTGTCCCTTGCTTGGGCAATCATGATATCGATCGCAATGATGGCGGATGTAATAATTATTATACCAAATATTTCAATATGTCGAGAGATGATTGCTTGGGTTATTATGCGTTCAATTATTCTAGCGTTCAATTTTGCATTCTACAAATTGCGGAAACCGGTGATCAAAATCCAAATACCGAGTTTGCAATAACACAGGACGAATGGCTTAATAAAACACTAGAAAATGGGCAAAGCCAAGACTATCGTATTCTTGTATTCCATAGACAATTATTTTCCTCACTGGGTAATAATGAGGGCTTAATCAATCGTTTAATGCCCATTATAAAGAAATATAATGTTTCATTGGTTTTTTATGGGCATATGCATCAATATGAACGATTTCTCGTAGATGGTTATAATTTTGTATGTTTGGGGAACGGAGGCGGGATGCAGAATTTGTATACTTGGGTACAAGGAGACATCGTACAAGCGCAAGCGATGGGAGCAAGTTTCACGCGGTTATTTATCGATGGTGATCAAGTGGTACTTCGTACACTCTCACCAACGTTTGATATTATAGATGAAGCACATTTTAACAAAGTTGGAACTAAATTGGTTTTAACGGAGGGAGGAAGTTAATGTTATCATTAAATCCAAACTTCGCACTTATAGCAGGTATAATATGTTCCAGTTGTATCATTGTCGGTCAAGTCTGGTTTAGAAACGCTAAGATTCCCGATAATAAGATAATTCAATTGATATATAAGGGGATTAGAGCACTTTCCTTCACAGTAACCGTGTTTTTTGCACTCTTGTTATGGGATTTTGTAGTAAAAGTGGGGTTTTTTGGGATATTATCCTATAATAATATAAGTTATCATCTTGCAGCTTTAATATTATCAGCAGTTTTTGCATCTCTTGTGATATTCGGTGCTATATTTACAGCTCCTACAATTAAAACTCTCATTTCATTTGCTGGCATGATTGTCATTTTCATTTTCTTTTATTGGATAAGAATTGATATTCTAATGCTGGAAGAGGCAGGTATGTTAACAATTCCTATACCTTATTTATTTATACCAGTAGTTGTTGTGGAATTAGTCTCTATAATTGTCAAACTCTTACTCAAAAAACCTATCTTCAAGTTTAAAAAGCTCTGGGATGTATCAGAAAAATATAAAGAAAAAATAAATCTGAAGATATGGATTATATTTTGGTTACTATTTAGTATTGATGCTATATTGAAGATGGAAGGTTTAAGTTTGCTTTATTGGTTGTGAAAAATACTAAATATGAATATGAAAAAATATGAATATGAAAAAAAGTCAGATTATCACATATTTATCATTAATACTATTTGCGAGTATATTGTCTTTATCTTTAGGACAAGGAATATCTACTAGCTTAGAATCTGATGCTACCATTCCAAATGCCAGCTACTACCTATCAGAACCGAGCGTATATGAAAGGACAGCCACTGATGGGGTTATAGATTCGGACGGAAGAAAATTGTTTTATTGGATTCAAATAAGTGATATTCACATTAATATGGATTATCCCGAACGTTTGACAAATTTCGAGGATTTTTGTGAGGATATTAATAATATTATTGAACCCGCATTTGTGCTTTCCACTGGAGATAATGTTGATGGGGGATCAGAAGATCCTGAAAAGCATCAACATTATCAAATTGAAGAAGAGCATGTTTATTTCAACAATACACTTACAAGTGCAGGTTTTTCAACGGATTTCTGGTATTCTGGTGTAGGAAATCACGAACGTTACAACACTGCCTTCGATCGTTCCATGTATCATCAATATATACGAAATGAAAGTCAATATGCCTTTGATTTTACTACGAGCTGGGGTAAATATCGATTTGTAATGGCGGATACAACCCAAGAATATGGATTGAGCAATAATCTATGTCTCTTTGGCGAAATGAAAACGAACAAACTTGATCATCTTGAGTCATTAATTCAGGCGGGAGATGCAAGTAATCTGAATGATATTATCGTCACAGGACACCAAGCAATAAATCAATTATGGTCTCAAAGAACCTCAACAGGTAATACGTTTAGTGGATTAATCAGAAAATCAGAAAGTTCAGTTTATTTAACAGGACATAATCATTTTGAGAATCTATATAATAATAGAAAGGAATTCCTTGAAATTCATTGTCCATCATTCAGAGATCGTTACATGTATAGAATTTGCGCAATGGATGATGATGTTTTTTCATTTACTGACGTAAAACATAGAGAATGGCCTCATTGTGTGATTACGTCGCCCGTAGATGGTCGCTTTTATGTGGAAAATATGGAATTAGATAATATGCTATCTCATGATGAAATACGAATACTGATATTTGACAGTGAGCTTCCAGGTGATATAAGCACTGAAGTATTTATTGATGAAGTGTCTATGGGATCTCTTACATATCAAGAGAGCAATCTATGGACTTTAGACTGGACACCCGCAGATTACAACGATGGAAATGCCCATACACTCAATGTTCAAATTCAATCAGCAAGCGGTACAGAAAATCAGACTATTCAATTCAATCTATCCGACTTTACACCTATGGAAATAGGCGGATATATGAGATATCTTATCGTTGTACCGATAAAAGAAATCTTAATAGGACTTTTAGTATTATTATTTGTCGCAGCGATGGCAAATTTAATTGTACCTAAGATCTATTATCTTAAACATAGAGAACGTCTTAATAAATTAACACCAGAAGATTTCGATAAGCCAACCGATTCATTTATAACGAAACACATAGTAAAGAAATGGTTTCAAACCGCGATAATGCCTAGTTCATTATATATCCCATTATTTGTGACCACTTTGTATGCAATTCTGGGTCCTGCATTTATTGCACCCATTTGTAATGATAATATAGGC
>WJKO01000078.1 GCA_014729055.1 Promethearchaeota archaeon
TAACAACCATTTTTATATTGTTTTAATCTTAGTTTTGTGATTATCTTTGCTTATCTTATTTTTATATATTCTGCTATTTTTTTCGACAAACAAAGATATTAACAATCAAAATCTATAGACTACTTTAAACATATTATAATAACCTATATCTAATTTAATTCGTTTAGACCATAACTACTTTCAAGCATAGTATGTAATTTCTTCAAAAATCGCGTGCCTGGTCCTCCATCTATTAAATCATGGTCTACCGCAACAGTTATGCATAAATATTCCCGTATCGCAATCTTATCACCGATAATTCCGGGTTTTCTCCCTAATGCACCTAACGCAAAACTGATATTATGGGGGGTAATTTGAACTGGCCACCCACCGTGCGTGCCTTGTCCAAACATGCCCACAGATGTAATGCCAACCGTACCATAGAATTTTTTTTTCAATTTAGGACGTCGTAATATATACCCGAAGATCAGTCTACGGATGAATCCCGGGAGGTTTGCAATAGTATTAAGTTTCCCTGCCGAAGACTTTTTTGTTTCTAACGCCATATTGTCCCCTTTTACGTTTTTTACTTCATAGAGTTCCTCGTTAATTTCCGCTAACGACTTTCGATTAGCTGCTCGAAGGACATAGGATGTTGGAATCTTTTTGTTTTTTATAGTCCGTTCTACGATGAGATTGATATCTACATCGTCAAATATAATTAATTTATTCCTTCCTTTCCTTATTGCTTGCATTCTGGGGTATTTTCCTAAAGCATGAGAAATTACAAATATCATCCAAGCAGTTAAAGTAATACTCTTCTCATGTTTTTTTTTATATTCTGCTAAGATTTTTCGCGTTTCTGTCACGTCCACCTCAAATAAACCCCAGACGGTATGTCGACGTTTAGCATGATAAAGCACGTCGACGACAACTTGCCTCATTTTTGAAAAAGGAATCATCTCGAAACTATTATTTGGATTACTATCTTCTCCATCTTCTGTCATTTTCAATTTACTCGTTATTCATTCATTTTACTAGGTTTAAAGATTGGCGTTATTCATTTATATTCTCTACGATAAAATTATAATTATGGAGATCCAACTAAAAAAGAAGACAAAGATTGCGATTGGATGTATTTTAATTGGAGCAATTACTATTTCGACAATTTCGATTATATTCTTCACAAATAATGATGATTTTGATTACAACTCAGAAACATGGAAGTTTCCTCTGGATGTAAATGATTATCCAAGCTCACCTTTGGAATCTGGTTGGCAACTTGTTGCTCCGGGAAATATTCCAATAACAAATCCTCTAAAAGGATTTATGCCGTATAAAGGAGATTATTCAACATTTCCGTACTCATTGGAATATACCTACATTCCTGTGAATGAAGTTGTTGCCGGATCTTCAAGCACATTTGATTTTAGTGTTATTGAGTACGTCTTAAATGATGTGACATCAAGGGGAAACCAACTCGTGTTTCGTTTATATTTTGATTATCCTGACAAGGAAACGGCAGTTCCACAATATTTGATAGATGATGGATTAACTATGAACGAATATGACGAATTTGGAGGGGGATATAGTCCTGATTATGACGATTCAAGAATGCGAGAATTAATGGAAAATCTCATTATCGAGTTAGGAAATACATATGATGGAGACCCCCGGATAGGATATATTCAGATCGGATTATTGGGACATTGGGGTGAATGGCATACGTATCCGCATGAAGAATGGTTCGCAAACGTCATGACACAGAATTTGGTATTAACAACTTTTGATAATTCGTTTAATACTACAAAGATTTTAGCAAGATATGCCGATGAAGTGACAAATCAATACAATATCGGATTTCATGATGATTCGTTTGCATATTGCACGCTTCGTACGGAAGGTTGGTGTTTTCAAGAGCTTATAGTGGATGCAGGAATGGAAAATCAGTGGAAAAGTGAACCTATTGGCGGAGAAGTAAGACCAGAAATACAAGTAGATGCATTTAAACAAAATCCTGCTGACGCTGAAGATATTGATGATTGTATCGCACAGACTCATGCAAGTTGGATGTTAATTACGAGCATATTTCATCCGAATGAGAACTATTACGGCAATCTTGATGAAGACAAAATGGAGCGAGCCGCAGAAGTCGCCAGCCAAATGGGATACATTTTTGCGGTTTGTTATTCTAAGACTGATTATAATGCCGGCGAGGATATATTAAATTGGTCTGTGTTACTCCATAACTTTGGCGTCGCTCCCTTTTACTACAATTGGTCAATTGAAATCGGAATTTTAGACAACCAAAATCAAACAATATTTACGAAAACTACTTCGGAAACCTTAGACGATATTCTTTCAGATACCAGCGAGATTTGGAACTTTACGTTAGCTGATGCAAGTTCCTATACACCCAATGCTGAGAATCTTGCGTTAAAAGTGAAGAATCCCTTAGACGGTGGTAAACCTGTCTATTTTGCAAATCAGAGAATTACTAATGAGGGATGGATTATCATCGAAGATTTTATCGCTACAAATGAATAGAATATAATTATTTTCACTCTAAGCTCCTAACTGAGATGTAGGTCTGTGTTGCTATAGAGATACATAAATAAATTAAGAATGCAATGTAAGAATGATGAAGATTTTTATCAGTTATGTGGGGCAAGAGTTGGACAGGTTTTCGATCCCACAAATTGCTTCAGGGCTGGAAAAACACCCCAAAATTGAGCACGTATACTATTGGCACCGCGATAACAGCGCATATGAAACCATAAGAGATTATATGGAACACGGCATTGA
>WJKO01000841.1 GCA_014729055.1 Promethearchaeota archaeon
GCGAAACAGATATCAATTGTTCAATCTGAAGAGGATTTAGTAATAGAAGGAGGGCAAATCCAAGATATTGAGACTAACGAAGAATTCAATAGAATTAAGGCTTTTGCTCGCGTTTCTCCGAAACATAAAGAAGATATTATCAGCAGATATCAAGCCCAAGACAAAGTTGTGGCTATGACTGGTGATGGTGTTAATGATGCTTTGGCATTGAATATGGCTGATGCCGGTCTCGCTATGGGTATTCAAGGAACAGACGTTGCCAAAGAAGCAGCAGATATGGTTATTTCGGATGATTCATTTAATTCAATAGTAAAAGGCATAGAAGAAGGACGTGGAATTTTTGCACGAATTAGAGCAATTGTGTTCTTTTTTATAGCGATAAATGTTTTTGAGGGCATCGTGCAATTTATCCTCGTCGTATTTTTCAAAATGCCTTACTTCCTAACAGGACTATTTCATGATCAATGGATTTTTCTCTCTGTTACAGTCCATATGTTCCCTGGATTAATATTGACCTTTGATACACTTGATAGGGATGTCATGAATGAGAAACCAAGAGATTCAGAGGATATTTTGACAAAAAAGACGGTTAATATGATGCTGATTTATGGAGCATTAATGATAGCCAGTATGTTATTAGTATATTTCTTAGTAATTACAGAGACCTATGGTCTTGCAGAGGGGAACTATGAATTTGGAGCGGGAAATGAGGACTTCCTTTATTCTGATTATTATGATATCATGTTTTATTTTACAGGTTCAGAAGATCCCGATTATATCGAATTTGTGGAAATATGTAATGCTCTTGGATTAAATCATACCGATTTACATAGTATTAGAATAATGGGTAAAACATTAACGATGTTGATGGCAGTTCTCTTTTTCTGCGAGAGTATTCTTGTATTACAAATTAGACGACCAAATAAATCGCTGTTCCGTTCGTTCAAAGAAGATACTATATTTGGAGGATATTTGGTGATTGGCTTTATTTTTGCATGCTTCTTGATGTTAATGTATATACCAAGAGCGGGTTTGGTGTTTAAACACTTGATATTCAATTTTATGTTTATGTCACTTACAGCGACAGATTGGTTAGTATGTTTCTTATGTTCTCTCGTAGCCATTGTCGGATTTGAGTTGGTTAAATACATCAATAGACGAAAAGGAATAGTTTATTAACCAATTCAATAAGTTTTTCACTTCTTTTTCTTCTTTTCCCAGTTTTCCCAGTTTTTTTGTTTTCCTTCAACAATTGTCTATGGCAGCAACTGCTAAAGAATCAACCATTTCATTATACTTATTCCCAGAGTGACCTTTAACGTGAATGAATTTGACATTGAGAGTATTATATAATTTAATCAAGATTTTCCATAGATCGGCGTTCTTTACAGGTTGATTTTTACTATTTCTCCAACCATTATTTTCCCAATTTAAATACCATCCTTGTTTAAAACAATTAGATACATAGGCGGAGTCCGTGTAAATTTCTATGACCTTTGAATTTTGTTTGTCGCTTAGGTATTCTAATGCTTGAATACATGCCATTAATTCCATACGATTGTTAGTTGTGTTTATTTTACATCCAGAAATTTTTTGCATGAGTTCGGGTTTATGTTTAGGGAAAATTATTGCAGCCCATCCCCCTTTATTATTTCTATATTGATTACCCTCGCACGCTCCATCCGTATATACATCATAATTCAATAGACTCAAATCCAATAAGATGATATTAGTTAAATTAGTTAAATGAGATAAATTAGAAAAAGTCGTCTGAATCATACTGAATATTCCAATCGTCCATTAAGTCGGCTTCCTCTTCTATTTCCTCTTCTAACTCCTCCAAATCTTCTATCAATTTCTGTACCTTTTCAACACCTTGCATATCACCGATTTGTTTATACAATTCTACACTCTTCATATAGTAATCCTTCGCAATCTCAAAATTGCCTGAATTCTCATAAGTCTGACCAATATATCGTAAATTGGCTGCTTCTCCTAATTTATCGCCAGCTAATCGTTTTAATGCCAATACACGCTGATGACACTTTAAAGCATCTATATACTCATCGTTTCTCATGTAAAGTTTTCCCAAATTCTTTAAAATCAGCATTTCCTTATTAATATCGGCCATTTCTTGTACTTTCTCAAGACATTTATTATAATATTCAATACTTTTTTCGTAATTCTTCTTACCTGCATAGAGAAGAGCTATCTTGTTTAATATACTAATTCGATTATTTACATTTACCGTGCCTTTTAATGCTTTCAAATAATACGCTAAAGCCTTTTCCATTTCTTGAGTCCTATTATAGATTTTTCCAAATAACTCGAATCCTTGACTTTGTTCTTCTTCATTCGCATATTTCATAGCTTCTTCTAGATTTTTCAGTGCCTTGATATTTTTTCCTTGATTAAACAAATGCTGAGCACTCTCAAATAAGTTTTTAAAATCCGCGATTTTCAAAATAAGTTCCTCCTCATAGGAAATTAGATAATTTAATAATGGATAGAATTTTTCTTTTTAGTTCTAAATAATAATAGTTTGTGTTAATCGATTTAAAGATTTAGGTGCAAATCTTTTTTTTTTCGTTAAGTCTTCTTATATAATGTATGTTTTTCTTTAAGATTTAGATAAAAAAAAATCATGGTTATGATGAGGCTTGAAAGAATTTACAGAGAAATTCCCATTACCGTTGTTAATCTTGAAATATAGGCAACCCAAAATAATTTTAGAGCGTTACAATAAGCGGCTTGAACAACTTAACAGTGAATATATTATCTTACCGCAAAAACGAATAAAAAATGACATGGCTGTCTACGATGAAAGTCAAGATATAGACAACTTGAAAGACCAAGAATTAGGTGTTCTCGGCTTGGGACAAATATTTCTCAGAGATCCCACACCTAAATCCAGAAAAATCTTTTCAAAGTTCTATAAACGAATTTATCAAGAACAAGAAGACAAGAATAATGATTCTAAAATCAAAAACACAATTTTTCGTCAAGTAGTCTATTTTTATCTCGAAAAGAACACGATGGGCATAATCTTAATTAATTTTCAAGACCGAGAGCTTGACAACGAGACAACTAACTTGAATCTCACCAAACTCGCTTTATTTAATGATATTCCCAACGGAATATTTATATTAGAAAACAATGAAATCACATTTTCTAACGATAATTTCATCTCTTTGTTAGGTTACAATAACCAAGAAAATGTAATCAAAAGACGAATAGAGGAATTTATCTACCCAACAGATCTCCATGATTTCATAACATATCTAAAGGAAATCAAGAAAAATAATCCATCAATTAATCAAGATAAGAATAAAGAAAGAGAATTTCGATTTATTAAGAAGAATGGAGATATCATTTGGTTTACAATAACTTTTCATATCTTTAGAGAAAGCGAGAAAGCTCCCATTTCAATTATTTTCAGCGTCTTGAATATTACTGAGCGAAAAAAAGCCGAACTCGCGTTATTGCAGACTCATAGACTTGCATCTATCGGTGAACTAACATCTAGTATAGCACACGAAATAAACAATCCCGTCTTTGGAATTATGAATTATGCAGCTCTAATCAAGGACAGCATAGATTCAGGGCGATCCATAGATCAAAATACTGAGGATTATGAGTTTTTAGAGGGAATTCGCACAGAAGCAGAGCGTATATCAAATATAATCAATAATTTGTCAGAATTTACTCGAAAAGTTGAAGAGCGGAAATTTGAACCCACTGATCTTCAAAAAATCATTAATAATGTTGAAAAACTACTCGCTTATCAAATAAAACATGCATTTGTAACTATCAAAAAAGATATTCCAGAAGATTTACCTGAGATCATTTTGCAACCTTATCGGATACAGCAAGTAATCTTTAATCTTGTTTTAAATGCAATTCAAGCATTAGAAAAAGTAAAGAGAGAAGAGAGGGTAATTCAAATCGTGGTAAAAATTAATAAGAAAATAACGCCGCATCAATTAATAATAGAGATTATAGATAATGGTGAGGGAATACCTGATAAGAATTTTCTTAAGATTTTCCATCCCTTTTTTTCAACTCGACCAGCGTCGAAAGCCACAGGACTTGGATTATATACAGTTTATAATATCGTGAATGAACATGGTGGCGAAATCAAATTTGATAGCGAGTTTCATGAATGGACACAATTTAAACTAGAGATCCCTATAGGAGATAAGTAGCTTTTCCTTAACGTAATTCCCAAGATTGTTATAAGGTAACAAGATTGTTACCTTTCCCTATGCTAAGATGTTACAGCAATGCGGACTGTGGTTAATTAGTTTGGGGAATTTAAGTATCAAATATCGCAATAGGAAAACAAAGAAGAAGAAATAATTTTTGGTTGAAATAAATGATAAAAAGATGACTCCATTAAAATCAAATTAATATACTTCTTATTTCTTCTTAGATAGAATATTATCAAGGATCTTTATAACAAAATATTTCATCAAATAATTGTTTAAAGAAAATTATATAATTCTAAAACTGCTCTTATAGCTTGAAAAGTCAAGAAATAACAAGCGAAATTTATTATTAAGAAAAACAAAAAATATACAGATTATTAATTAATTGTGAGAAAAGACATGACTCCATGTATTTATTGTGATAATAAGAAAACGGTCTACAAATGCAGTAAGTGTAGGGCGGAGGTTTGTGAGGAACATCTAATATCTACTGAATACTATTATTGTAAAAAACATGATTCCGTAGAATATTCTCACGTTAAAGCTGACATTTTCGATGATCGATGTAAAGTGTTAGAAAAGAGTTCATGTCCCCAATGCAAAGCATTATTAATGTTAGATATTATGCCGAATAAGGAATATTATCTTAAATGCACGAAATGCTCGTGGGATTCTTACAAGTTGAATCCTAAGATTCACCATAAGAATTATAAATTAGTCATTAAAGAGGGCATTTCTAATAAATTAATAAAAAAAGCCGATCTCTGTAACCGCAAGCTTAAAAGAAAAAAGGGAATAAATATCTGTCCGAATTGTTTGGTGCAATTTTTGAAAAATGGACATATTACCAGTTTCTCGACTGTGAGAAAC
>WJKO01000842.1 GCA_014729055.1 Promethearchaeota archaeon
ATTACACCCAAGATGCAAATAAACTCTTATTAGATATCCAAAATTACGTTTTTAGGTGTAAGAATTTTAATAAGCTTGAGATTCTTGTACGCTTTTTAGTCGATAACGAGGATAAATTGGCACCGGTTATTGCATCGATTAATGTAACACTTCCAGTAAAATCAATTGAGAAAGCAATGGAACTTGAAGATGAATTTCATTTTTTATACAATATAGAACAAGGAGAAAAATATGAATTTAACGTCAACTTCTGGAACTAATGACTGGTTTGAGATAGTGAGATTTTCTCTTAAATTATCTGAATGTCTCGGAAATCGGAAACCATTGTTACCTACACCTATTAATAAGAGGTTCTTTCAAGATAACTGTGATCTGAATCTTAAAGGATTTTCTCAAGAAGCAATATTTAGAGTTATTGCAAATCGTTTGTATTATGGGCTTATTCAGATAATAATTGATCATTACAAAATTAAACGAGATGTTAATCGCAATTCAATTCATGGAGACGTTAAAAAAAAGATTAGCCAGAATGGATTAAAAAAATTAGAGCAACATTGGAAGAGACTTTACGAATATCGGATATGGGCGGATTACAAACCAGACAATGTAATAAAATACTATAAGAAATCTTTTGCAAAAATGTATTCAAGGTTTGCAAATTCAAGTCGTGAAATAATTAAGATACTAATAAATAATAAGATTATTGAATAAACAATTATAGTTTTCTTCCTAAGTCGAAATAATGCTTTAAAATACATCGCTCTTCAAGACTTGTTGCGTTCTCAAACGAGTGTTTGTATACTTTTTCTCGAATATTATAAATTGGCATTAATATGGACTTGGCTTTAAAGTGCGCTTTAGCTAAGTAATAAGGAACTTGAGCTTCAGTATTAAAGTTATTAGAAATCGTCCGTAAAATTGTTTGCAGTGAATTTAAATGATTTTTATGGAATTGAATTTTTATTACTCTCGATCCTGTTATATGTGGTTTGAAATAAGTGATCATAATATCGTTCGCATACTTAGCTCCAATTGAAGTTGTTGTACCAGAAATAACCCTCTGAAACGGTATTGGTTTAATATATTCTCCGTTATTCAATATTTCATGTAACAATTGAAGATCTGAAATACCACGCGGTAACGACAGAGAAATATGAGTTTTAATATAGTTATCTATATAAGTCTTAGAATAAGATTCTTTCGGGATATATACTATTCTTTTATTTTTTAGAGCGGAAAATACCTTATTGTAAAGTGAATTTCGATCTTTTATATTAAAATGTTTGTTGTAAGTTTTCTTAATTAACTCTGTTGGTTCTAATCTTGATATTGCTTGTTTTATCCTTCCCATCCACAGAGAAAATGCTATAATTGACCCATCTACTTCGATGATTTGAGGCCCTCCGTTAGTTTTAGAAAGTTTAGCCGCAAATAATACCATCTCTAATTCTGCAATATCTCGCATTAAGTGTGGATAAAGCGAATTAAATTCGGAGTTCGGTTTATGCTGAGCATTAATTGACGGAATAAATACACATCTTCCATTTGGTAAACGAAAAACACTAACTGCCGAATAAGAGAAAATTGAATGACCAAATAACTTTATCGTCTGAGTATTTGCCCCATCAATTGCTGCTATATCTGTGTATGCATTTAATTTCTTATTTAAATACATAATATGCGGTTTAAGCAAATTCCGAATTACTGGCGTTCTTCGCTCCAATATTTTTGCACTCTGATTGAAGTCACTTGACATTTTTTCAATAAACGCAAGATATTCTTGTTTGCATTTTTCCCTAAATTTAGTAAACACCGATTCTGACATATATCATTTCCTCTTCTTTAATTCTTTAGCTAGATCTTTCGGATCAAACGATTTTATAATTTCTCCATTCACAGGACATGCATCACCGTGAGCATAGAACTGATATGGATTCAATTTAGAAGGATCTTTACCAGCTAGCAGTTGTGTGAAATATTGATTTGATCCATCTATTGATGTTATAGATCCAATGAAAAGATTACGTATATTTCCAAGAACATCCTTAGAAAGTCTCGCAGGCCGTTGAGTAATTAAACCAAGTCCAAGCCCATATTTGGAAGCATCTGTAGAAATTGATTTTAACAAAGTCTTGCATTTTTTTTCATAAGGATATCTATTAGATTTTCCGTTTTCAGGCGCAAAATTATGAGCTTCATCAAAAAAAAGCATAGTACTATATACGTATTCTTCGTGATCGTTCTTAATATATGCTTCACTTGCTTTCCGAAATAGATATTTTAGAATTTTATAAGTTACGCTTGGCTTCTGTTCTGGTTCATAATTTCCAAGATTTATAATGACCAATTTTCCATTTTTTATTGATTCATCTAGTAATCGATAAGCATCATTATGAGCTTTGAGTTTTGGAAGGATTTTGTTGTTCCAAAAATTGGATCCGCCCCTTTGTTCTATCAATTCTTTAAGTTTTTCGTATTTTTTCTTAGCATTAGATTCATAAGCAGTTTTAATTGCGTGTTCCAGTAAGCTTAGAAACTTAGAATATGTTATCGAAAAATCTATGTTATCTTTCAAGTAATCCCTAATCTTTTTAATTTTCTGTTCTGAAAATCCAATTTGATTAAATGAAAATTGATTAAACAAAAATATAATTAAATCTCCAACTGAATTGACTCCTACATCCTTTGCGTTAATAATAACTCTTGGATCATCATCTAACTCTCTAAAAAAGTGAAATTCATCCGTAGCCCACTGACCGTTATAGTCAAAATACACTACTGCAAGTGGCTTTTCTCTATTTTTTCCAGTTATGATCGGTTGTCCAACTGCTGAAAGGATCATCGGATTCGTTAAATATCCTTTACCCATTCTAATACTTGCAATAATTGCAGTATTGTAAAATACAAATTTTTGTAATTCTACAGGATAGAACCAACCGCTTTTTACTGATTTTGCGAATCTAATATAATGTTTATTTTTCTTTAGATAGAAATCGTCTAGTAAGTCATTATCAACCTTGTAAATCTTTGTATATGTATCGGGTGAGTTTCCTAAACGTTGCAATCCTAAATCTGAACGGATAGCAATTACTATGAAGTCAGCAAACTTGATATCGCGTGTTATTGTATTCTGAACAACTCCTCTGACTGCACTAGCTATTTCAATTGTACCCTCATGGGAATTTTTTGATGCTTCAACGTTTGATGTATATACATTGCAAAAGTATCCAATGACTTTTGTAGTATGAATATTAGCAAATCCCAAAGAACCGCTTAAACCGGGATCATTGTGGTATTTTTCGACAATTGCAACTTTAAATACTTCTGTATTTGAATCAGACAGTGTATAAGCGATTAAACCTGATTCGACAGCATCTATATTAGTGCCCCTTTCTGCGTTCTTGTCATATTCTTCTCTTAAATCAGAATCTAAAAAGCTTGGTGTTAGGTCAGGTAATGACAATGGGTTTTTGTTAAGTTTAAGAATTTCGTCAGTTACTTTAATAGAAAGCGTATCTGAGTTGCGATCATTATGCTTTTTCGATTTCTTTTTTGTTATTGATTTCTCGTATATTTTTAATGCTATCTCAATCAATTCAACAGTATTAATTTTCGAAGAATTTAATTTTTCTGGAAAATTTCGAGTTATAATTTTACTCAAATCACATGCAGTTTCATGAGAAATTTCTTTTCTCTGTTTTAACTGTGTTTGAATGTGTTTTTTTTTTCTTTTTATCTCACTGATATCATAATTCTTCTTCTTCAAAATAGACTTTAAGGCGTTCTTGATAATACTTATGTTTATCTTAGTAGCGCTACTCACTCTTTAAGCCTCCATTCCATCATAAATCTCAAATTCTCCCGTTGGTCCTTTAAATATGCGGTTTATTGAATCTGGGATCTTATTATCTTCTGAATCCGACTTTGTAGGCTTTTTATTTTTCAGATCATGTTTTAAATCGACATTAAAAAAAAGAGTGTTTTCTATAATTATAAAACGCACAAATTCAATATTTTTTGTATAGTCTTTTTTGTATTCTTTGAATCGATCATTTGTAATAACAATAGTATTATCAAAATAACAAGCGATTTGAATAATAAACACATCCGCTTTAGTTCTCGCAGGACATTCAATTATATTTTCATTAAACCACCTTTTTTGTATTTTCGCTTCATATTTTAAGTTAGCATCTGCAATATAATATAATTGAAACGGATTCAATTCAATCAATTGTTGATGTATTTTTTTGATATCTTTCATAGATTTATTTCGTTGAAGATTTGAGATATCAATAATGACTGATTTTCCCTCTATTAGTTTTTTATTCAAATCAACAATTATTTTTTTTTTATTTTCAATATTTTTTTTTTTCATTTTTATCAAAATATTAAAAGTAACACTCATATATAAACACTTCGAACCTTATGTGTCCCAAGAGTAATGTGTTGTTATATATTATTATCTATTTTATTTATTTATTTAATTATTTTTAGTATTGATATGGAATATTTATATCAACAAGTTGAGTAATTACGATATATTTATAGTTCTTTGAAATTGTTTTAGAATAACTCCTGAAATTTTTCTTGTTAAATTAATTCTCTTTAGTTTATATTAGGAGAGATTACTAATTACATTCAATTTCTTGATTCTGGTGGTCAATTTTACTTATCTTGACAACTCAGAGAATAATATTGAGTAGGATAACAGATTCTATGATCTACTCGAGTATTATGCAATATTACACATGCCATAATTTTAGTTCTAGATTTATCGTCAAATTAGTTTTACGTGAAATTAATTTTATATAAAAAAATTTATATTTATAGTATAAATCTATAGTGCGGTTTTTTGAGATACTCGTGAAAAAAACAAAGGTTTTGTCTTTGATTTTTAATAATAATTAAAATACAACAGGATAAAAAATTCTATTGATATATAAGTATTTTACGATTAATAAAAAAAATTAAATGTAACCTTATAGTTTAAATATGATGATGTACTTTTTTGTATATAAATAGAAGATCGAAAAATACTCTTAAAATTAACATAGATTGAAAATATATTATAAGTGCGAGAACACATAAGGTAGAATGATTTGAAAAAAAAAGAAACTTATCCTAAAGTCTTCAGAGATTTGATTAAAGAAATATTTGAGAAAGATTCACCTATTACGAATAATTCTGTGGATTATATCATTATAAAATCGTTACTCTTTGACAAAAGACCTATAAACGAAGTCGCAAATGAGTTCCTAGATAAATATAAAAATAAAATAAAGAGTGATTAAAATTACAATAACAAACATTAGCTTTAAAGCCAATTGGATTGATCCTAGTCGATTAGGTCCGATTATACTCAAGAAAGAAGGCGAAGTTTTTAGACTTTCTGGACAAAATAGAGCTGGTAAATCAACCGCATTACGTGGAATGGCCTTTTTATTAGGATATCGACCGCCTGAAGGCAAAAGTAATATTGATTATATTCTCGTTGAACAATTTAATAATATTCGAAATAACTTAGAAATGAGTTTAATACTTGATGTTGGAAAAAACCTTGTAGAAATTGATTACAAACCTATTGATAATTTTAAATTTAAATTGAACGGAAAGAGAATTACGGACGTTAAAAAACAAGAGTTAATATTACACAATCTCGTAGATATTCACTTTGTTGATAGAAGTGCTCGGGGCTTTTCTCAAAGTCTGTTTAACTTTATCATTACTATCATTGAGGGTTCAAGGCAAATTTATAATGAAAGTCTTTCAGTATTTGAATCAATTCAGAGAGATTCAAAAGAATATAGAG
>WJKO01000843.1 GCA_014729055.1 Promethearchaeota archaeon
AATATATCCTGGTTTAAGAGGCGAGTCGGATGATTTCTTCAATCATCTCTTCACATTTACACTCATGAATATTTAATTTTTCGAAATGTTATTCTTTGAATAAAAAATAAAAAGTTGATTTATATCTTTCTTTTTCTTATGATTCTCTAGAAATTATTAAGGAGAGGAAATGAATATGGTTGAATTTTTAAAAAAAGAACTCAATATGAATTTTGAAGCAGCAGTAAAGCATGTTACAGACACAGTAGTCAGTGGTGGATTTGCTCACCTTATGTCAAAATCTCTTTCGGCAGTATTCAAGAAAACACTTAACATAGATTATGCGAAATACACAATGATTCTCGCATGTTCGCCAAAGATAGCAAAAGCGGCTTTAGATGTCTCATTTAATATGGGGATGTTGTTTCCATGTAGCTTTGTTGTTTATGAAGAGAACGAAAAAGTATATGTTGCTCATGTTTCTATCATGAAAATAGGTCCTGAAATAGGGTTAGCATCGATTGAAGAAATGCAACCAGTTATTAAAATGACTGGTGAAGCCGTGCACAAGGTTTGGGAACAGTTATAGGATTCAATACAAATTTATCTTATGAATCTAAGATTTAATTGTAGACAAAACTCTATCTAAATCTTTTTAATTTTTTACGCATATTTTGATTCAAAGTTAAATAAAGATAAAAAATAATTTCATATTGGTGGAATAAAAATGAAAATTGGCTGTTTTTCAGTTCTATTTAGTGATAAATCATTAAAAGAAGCACTTAAAATAATAAAAGATATCGGTTGCGAAATGGTCGAATTGGGTACGGGTAATTATCCAGGAAATGCTCATTGCAATCCAGAAATCTTATTGAATAATTCAAATGCTTTTGAAGAATTCAAAGAGACTATAAAGAATTCAGGACTTGAACTATCTGCGCTTAGTTGCCATGGCAATCCTGTTCATCCAAATTCAAAGATTGCCGAAGAGCACCAAAAAGTCCACAGACAAACTGTAGAATTAGCGTCAAAGCTTGGGATCGATACAGTCGTAGGATTTAGTGGGTGTCCTGGTGCTAACAAAGAAGCCACTGTTCCGAGCTGGAATATCATCGCGTGGCCTCCAGACTATTTGGAAAGCTTAAAATGGCAGTGGGAGGAAGTATTAATCCCCTTCTGGTCTAAAGAATCAAAATTTGCGGAAGATCATAATGTAAAAATTGCATTTGAATTACATCCTGGATTCTGTGTCTATAATACTGAAACCATGTTGAAACTCAGAGAAGCCACGGGAAAAAACATCGGCGCAAACTTTGATCCGTCTCATTTGTTCTGGCAAAATATGGATCCTTTGAAGATGGTTCGCAAATTAAGTGATTGTATTTTCCATGTACATGCAAAAGATTGTAAGATCGACCCAAGTAATACGGCTTTGAATGGATGTAATGACGCAACCCCATACGGTGATGAAATTCATCGATCTTGGATTTTCAGAACTGTTGGTTATGGGCATGATGTATCTTGGTGGAAGAATTTCGTTTCTGAGTTGCGACTTATAGAATATGATAAAGTATTATCAATTGAACATGAAGATTCGCTCATGGCTATGGATGAAGGACTTACAAAAGCATTTACGTGCCTAAAAGAAGCCGTAATATCGAGAAAACCAGGAGACTTATACTGGGCTTAAATATTTCTATTTACTTTTTTTTTAGATTGTTAAAAAAAATATCAGAAAATCACATAAATAAGACATAAACTTTAGAAGATAGCACTAAATCTATCTTCAGACTTTAGAGAAAGATCTTTGAAAATTTTATCGAAGCGTTTATTGAATTTCTTAAAATGTTTGGTATTCTTGGTTAAAATATCATTAACGCTATAACGATTCGTAAATTGGTTGACTGCATCTATCATACATGACTTCACAGCCTTTTCATCTGTATCTTTTTCGATAATGCAGAACATCATTAAAGTATGGGGTTTTTTCTTTCCGCCTTCACCAGGTTCCTCTATTGGTCGCGACACAGCTACTAATGTATAAGAACTCAGAGTAAATGAGTCTAGCTCAGTATCAAATGCCTCTTTTGCAAAACCATCCACTGCAGATAATAAACCCGCTCGTAATGTCTTATCGAGTTGATTACTTGAGTCGTAATATTTCTTCTCTAACAAGATTTTACCATCCAGCAATAATCCGGTTTCGTAAATCGCCATTCTAATTCTCCATGAGGATAATTATAATATTTATGAGTAATGCATTTTGAGTTTGTTATGTTAATATATGAATTATGATGTTTATTTATATTTATTTTATTTTCGATGGCAAAATAAAACTCAAAAACTTCGATGCATTACATTTAAATTAAATAAAGTTCTGATTGTTGACTTGGAGAAAATAGCTCATGCCCTTTTATCGTAATCATAATAACCTAAAATTATATTATGAATTATATAATGGACATGATGAATCATTTTCAGAAAATTTACCAATTATTTTATTACATGGTTTTGGTTCGAGTGCTGGGTTTTTTCGAGATCAATTAAAGGTTTTAAAATCGAAATTCAGAATCCTCGTGTTTGATGCAGAGGGTCATGGTAAAAGTGAAAAAAATCCGAATGAAGATTTAGCCGATCATTTGATGAATAGCATGGTAAATGATTTATTAGAATTACTCTACATTCTTGAAATTGACGGTCCATTTGGGCTAATAGGTCACAGTTTAGTTGGCGGGGGAATTGCTCAGCAATTAGCGATTTTATTTCCTGAAAAAGTCAAATTCCTCATTTTATTAAACTCTGGTACAATCGTTATCGATAATCCGATTCGCAATGCCTTCTGGAATCTACTTCCACAACACGTGAGAATAAATTTCAACAGAATCGTGTCGGAGAACGTTGAAGATTTGTTGGATAAAACCATTCCGTTTATTCGAGGTGCTATTTTGGATGAAAAACACTATAGTGACTTCTTTTATGAAAAATTTGATGGTATCATTGAAAGCGAAATTTTTGAAATGATAGAAAATCCTTTAGATCCCTCCGATATAAAATGCCCGACTTTAATCATAGGTAGTGAGCTTGATAATTACGCACCATTCTGGATGTCTAAAGAGATTCATGATAAGGTTGAAAATAGTAAATTAGAAAGGATTGCAATGGCAGGGCACTTTGGTCCTTCTCAACGTTCTGAAGAATATAACAGAATCATTTGGAAATTTCTGCATCAACAAGGATTATAATTGTTTAAAATAAAGGATGAACATATAAAAGATCGAGTGGATATAAGCAATGAACGATAAGGATACAAAGATAAATGAATTAAAAGCAATAATGAGCCAATTTGTAAACGAAAGACTCTGGAACAAATATCACATACCAAAAAATCTCGCTGCAGCCATTTCTATTGAAGCAAATGAACTATTAGAACTATTTCTATGGACAAATCCCACCATAGAGGAAATAAAGGCGGATAAAAAACTCTTGACATCTGTTGAGGAAGAAGTTGCTGACGTTATTGCATATGTGTTGAGTATTTGCAATGCTTTAGACCTCGACATAACAACGATTTTTAGGAACAAAATGAAGAAAAATGAAATAAAATACCCAAAAGACTTGTTTAAAGGAAAGTATAAACTAGAAGAGGATGTTATATAATGAAAGTAGGATATTTAAACGCATGTATGAAAGCAGATTTAGAAGAGGAAATCCTCCCATGGAGTGCAGAGAATGGTTTCCAAGCAATGGAGATAGGAGGTATGCATGCCGCATTCTTCCGAAAGGAATTCAAAGAAGATATTGAGGATATTTTTGATTCTACCGAGATTGAAATAACGGCATTAGGTATATATATGAATTTTTTAGAGGGAAATGAAAACGCTCGACGTGCTAAATTCACCGAATTAAAAGCGAAAATTGATGCAGCAGAAGCTCTTGGAATCTCAATAGTATCAACACATGTCGGTTGTAATAACTCCCTTAATTATAGAGATAACGTTAAATTATTCAAGAAAGAATGGATACCAGTCATAAATTACGCCAAAGAAAAGGGAGTAAAAATTGCTATTGAAAATTGTCCAATGCAGAGCGAGTTTGCTCTAACTGTGGGTAATCTAATGTTTACCCCACGAATTATGGGAGATCTATTTTCTATAACTCCATCGAATTTCGGTTTAAACTTTGATCCCAGTCATTTAATCTGGCAACATGTTAACATTCCGCTTGTAGTTGAAGAATTTGGAGAACGGATTTTTCATACTCATGCAAAGGATACTAAGGTCAACCAAGATACTGAGAGGTTTGAGGGTACGTTCGGACGGGGAATATATACATTTAGAATCCCAGGAAAAGGTGATCTTGATTGGGGATCTTATATTGATGCACTAAAAGATGTGGGATACAAGGGTGTTTTAAGTATAGAACTTGAAGATCCAGATTATGAAAAAGATCTTGAAAGCGTTAAAACTGGATTACTCGAAAGCAAATCATTTCTTGAACAATTTATCTGAATAATTTATTTCTAGTTACATTATTTCTCTAATATGTATTTCTCCAAGATTTTATAATAGATCTCACAAGCTTTAAGCAATTCATCAACTTCAACATATTCATCGGGTTTATGTGCTTGCTCAATACTCCCAGGACCTAAGTTTATAGCGGTTATTCCAAATTGTTCATAATAAAAAGCCGCTTCTGTGAATCCTTCCATGAATGGGGCGCCTTTGGTTTTATAACCGGATAAAATATCCATTAGAGCCAAATAATGTTCATTTTGAGTACCTTTAGGAGCAATATAACATTTTTTTGGTCTAATTGGTTGAAATTCAATGTCATCAATTAAGTCTTGCTGCTTCGCTATCTCTTTTAATTCATTTAAAGCGCTCTCACCGGTTTCGTTGAGCGTTAATCGTCGATCAATCTGAATTCGACAATTATCAGGTACTATATTAGTCTCATCTCCTCCCTTAATGACGCCAACGCTTATAGTGGGTGGAGTTATTATGGGATACTCCTCTATAGTTCGTGTTTGAAGTTCTTTCTTAAGAGGTTCTAGGGCTAAGATGAATTTGCTTGCTTTTTCAATAGCATTATCTCCAAGGAATGGAACGCTTGCATGGGCCATTTTTCCTTTAAAATCTAAGAAAATCCACACGATGCCCTTATGCCCTATGACTGGAGACAAGCTAGAAGGCTCCGCATTGATACATAAGTCTACATGGAAATCATTTCCCATTTTATCGTAATTCTCAAGAGCCTTGATTCCAGCACATCCCATTTCTTCGTCAACAGTAAATACAACGCAGATTCCTTTTTTCATTTTTGCAATTGATGATTGTTCTAAATCATTTAGATTGTAATCTGAAGTAAAATGTGAAATTGCTGTTAGGAAGGAGGCTATTCCACCTTTCATATCACAAGAACCACGGCCATATATTTTACCATCCTCGAGTGGCGCGTTTTCAGATCTCGTAATTTCATATCCTAAAACAGTATCCATATGCCCAGAAAACATAATATAATGAAAATTCTGACTGTTTACTGCACTAGAAGGAGGAAAAGTAGCGACAACGTTATTTCGATCTTTAGAAAAGGGTATTATATCATATTCAAATCCTAATTTCTCTATTATAGAAACCAAAAAATTTTGTACATTCACTTCACAATGTATAGGATTTTCTGAATTTATCTTAACCAAGTTCCTTGTTAGTTCTACAACATCATGAAATTTTGATAAAGTTTCGCTAAAATTTTCTCCGCCATTGTTATTAAAAGTGTCTTCATTCATCGTGTTGTTCATTTCCAATTACATTCTTCATAAACTCTAAACTTTCTTTGGCGATCAAACTTGGATCACGATCTCTCTTAAACGTTTCGACACTTATCCATCGATTATAATTAATTTCCCTTAATTTCAATAGTATTTTATCACAAATTGTGTGATCATTTTCCATTCCAGGTCCCAGTCCATTTGGTTCATTCAAATGCACATGTGCAATATTTTTCAACCCGATGAAATCAATTAATTTCTCTGGAGCGATGTTTTCTGTTGCCATAGCTTTCGCGTCGATATGAAGTTTAACATTTTCTTGGTTTACTTTAGATATGATTTCAAATCCCTCTTCAATACAACAACCAAAATTAGTCACTTCCGGAGATAAGGGTTCAAAGGCTATGATAATATCTGGATTTATTTCCTTTGCATATATGGCAACTTCTTGTAATGCTTTAATTGCTCTTTTTCTTGCTTCTTTTTCCTCCCAATTTTCAGATATATTTCTCTGCTTTGGAGAACCAAGAACTAATACCGAGACATTTAGATCATTTGCAAAATCAACTAAAGCACGGAAATATTCTATTGTAAATTGCCAAATTTTTGGATCATTGGTCGAAATGGACATTCCTTCTGGAGACGTAAGCAGCCAGTGTAAAGCAACAATCTTTAAGT
The DNA here is from genome assembly GCA_014729055.1 of Promethearchaeota archaeon. Lineage (GTDB taxonomy): Archaea > Asgardarchaeota > Lokiarchaeia > Sigyniarchaeales > Promethearchaeaceae > WJKO01. The sequence goes on from WJKO01000843.1 coordinate 6,425, forward strand.
TATAGGACTGTGCAGTTTCTAAGATTTCGTGTCGTTCTTTAGAGTTAATATATCTGACATCTTTTGCGAATGTAAAAGGTGCGAGTTCAATGCCTTTATACCCCGTTTCATGAACAACACGACAAACTTCCGTGAAATCAAGACTTTCAAATATTTCGTTACAAATAGCAAATTGCATAATTTAAATAGCAAATTACATAATTTAAATACAATGGGCAAAAAGAAGAGGAAAAGTAGTAAGAAATTTTCTAACAAAATCCAAAATATAAAGAATAATTATAAGAAACAATTTCCGCATTTGGTTCGACGATTATGTATAAAATGTGGTGAATGTGGACGTAATATCTGTCCAGTCGGTGTAATTGAGTTTATTCCTACTAAATATCCAAGATTTGATTTGTTGAAATGTACATCTTGTTTTAAATGCATTGAAATCTGTCAGTATGATGCAATCATACCAAAAGAGGCTCGATTGAAGAGTTTATTAATGTAAAAATCATCAGCTAACTATGAAATACCTTAAAAAACCTTTTAATAAAGAAATTCCATGTTTTCATGCGAAATAACTTCAAAAGTCTTATTTGGAAGTATCCCTTCCTTTTTTTGATCTAATCTCTCATTTATCACTTTTGAAGAGTAATTTGAAATCCCTTTAGCAAACGCTACGCCATTTTTATCTGAGATTTGTACGATATCTCCCTCAACAAACGTTCCCTCTACTTTTCCAATACCAGGTAACAACAAGCTTGCACCTTTTTTTAAAGCTTTAATCGCACCTTCATCAATTATAACATTGCCTGAAGCATTCGTTGCATACATCAACCAAATACTTTTATTAGGGAGTTTTTCAGCAGGTAAGAACAAAGTGCATTTTGTTTCTCCAAGGATAAGTTGATCAACCGCCGCATTTTCAACGGAGGTGATAACAACATAAGATCCACATTTCGAAGCAATGTCTGCTGCTAAGATTTTAGTCTTCATCCCACCTCTACCTGATTTACTGCCAGATTGTGCCATTGATATAATATCATCGTCAATTTCTCTTACCAAGTCGATAAATTCGGCAAAGGGGGAGTTCGGATGTTTTGTATACAACCCATCAATATC
>WJKO01000844.1 GCA_014729055.1 Promethearchaeota archaeon
ATTTTAAACAGAGAAATTCGAACCGTAATTGATGTTGGTGGTCAAGATTGTAAAGTAATCTGTCTTGATGATGCTGGAGACTTAAAGGATTTCGTTATGAATGAGAAATGTGCAGCTGGGACAGGACGATATTTGGAGATTATGGCTGATCTTTTAAACGTCTCTCTCGATGATCTCGGAAAAATATCATTGAAAGCCAAGAGTGCAATCTCCATGACTAGTGTTTGCAGTATATATGCTCAAGCAGAAGTATTGCAGTATATTAGCAAAAAAGCGAGAAAAGAAGATATAGCGGCAGGTATTAATAAAGCAATGGCAGAACGAGTTATTACAATGACGAAGAAGTTGAGTCTAGAACCTAAGTATACTATTAGCGGTGGTGTTGCGAAAAATATCGGGGTAGTTTATAATATGGAAAAGATTCTCGGAATAAAGTTTGAAAAACTACCGATAGATACTCAACTGGTTGGTGCTTTAGGGGCGGCTTTTTTTGCAAAAGATAATGTAAAATAAATTGTATCATTATCATTTAATGAGACGAGGAGACTTTAAATGAAAGATAAATTCAATATGGTTGGAACTGAGATTCAATCGTTCAGTCTCAATAACATGTTAGGAGAATCAAAAAATATAGAGGAATATAAGGGACAAAAAAACGTCGTGTTAATCCTCTTGAGGGATATTAACTGACCATTCTGCAGAAGACATATTCGGAGCTTATCAAAAGATTATGAGAAATTCGAAGAAAAAAATGCCGTGCTTTATCCTATTTTAGTGGATGATATAGATAATGCAAGAAGGATGTGGAAAGCCTATGCTAAACGCCAGTTTCCTATCTATTATGATACGGATAAGCATATAGCAAATGAGATCTTGAATCAAGAATGGAAACTATTCAAGTTAGGTAGAATGCCCGCATTGATTGTCGTTGATAAAAACGGAATAATTCAGTACGCTTATTATGGTGATAATATGCACGATATCCCCGAAAATGATGAAGTATTGAATGTGTTAGATAATATTAATAGCTAAAGAGTAAAATGAATTGAAAAAATAACCGATTTGGAAGGAAAATACAATAAAACGTTAATTGCGTGTGTATTTCTCTTAAAACTTAGCCATAGTTTGCCAAATCATAGATCTTTCTTTTTTATTTTATCGTAAAAATGTATAACCGTTATCTATGGTCGTCTATTCACATATCGTCGTCTATTTACTAGGAGTTGTTCATCAATTTGATAATCTTATCTACAATCTGACTTAAATCGGAAATACAATCGGATGATGTCGGCAGATCGCTTAATGATTTCCCCTCCAATTCTAAATTTGTTATTTCGGAAACTTCTCGAATAGTTCCTATTAGATTTAGATCTTTCTTTTTGAGCATTTCCAATATTGCTTTTTTGTGGGTTTGTCGTAACCGGTTTACAATCACACCATAATCCTTAAATTTCGTGTACTTCTTAGCTGCTTTTTTTATTTTTACAGCAGTTTCTAAACTTCTAAGGGAAGAATCACTAATAATAAGTAGGAAATCTATCGATCTTACCACACTCCGATGTATTTGTTCCATTCCCGCCTCACAGTCAATAATGACATATTCATATTCATCAGAAATGTTTTCAATAACATTTCGTAAAAGAGTATTACTCGGACAAAAGCAACCCGCGGATTGTGGTTGACCGATAACCATAAGAGAATAGTCAACGGACTTAATAATACAATCAGAAACGACTTCATCAATGTTTTGTGCTAGATTTATCTTTTCACTCTTATCACCCATAGTCGCTATCCTTATAACACCTTGTCTGATATTTTCTATCGTATTTTCCGTTTTAATGCCTAATAATCTCATTAGATGACTCATTGTTGGATCTGCATCAATTAAGAGAGGATGAAATCCTCTATTTATAATATCTTGGGCGATTAAGTAAGTCATTGTTGTTTTACCTACCCCGCCCTTACCGACAACCGCTAATATCTTCATTTTTATCTTTTAATTTAGTTATTTTATTTTCTCTTAGTTTAATGATATTTCTTATTTCGTTGCAGATAGATTGGTAATCACAGACAGCGCATTCCCAATCAAAATCACAATCATCTCTTTGCTTAGCATATTTCCAAATTTTGTCTTTAAACGCTTCTGAATAAATTTTCTTGATCTTAGGTTCAAGATCAATTAGCTTTAAAATAGCGTCTTCATCATCAATAATGAATACTACCTCGATCGATTCAATAATATCCTCAAATTCTTGTAAGTATAATGCAATAAACGCTATTCCTATATGTTTAAATGAAACTTGCTTATCATACAAGATGTTACTAATTTGATACCAAAATTTTCGAGAGATACTTCGTAATGAAAGCCCATCTATTTCGTTGGATAAATAGATTGTTCTTTTTAATTTGTTTAAAACACTCTTTTCGATTTTTTTCCCACCGATTAAGACCATCATAGCAAAATCTACGGTTTTTTTAGATATTTCTAATACATCTGGTCCAATTAATGAAATACGAAAGTTGTGTATTACGTCTGAAGAGTTAATACAGAGGACATTTGCTGATGTTAGTGCATGTTTTCCCCCTAGATTCAATTTTACATCATCATTGAGAAGAATACCTTTCCAGACACCTTTACCAATGTTAAAGGGTAATTCACTTACTGCCTGTTCAAGATTAAAATTTTCTGTAGAAGCCAAGTCCCAAACTTGATAATTCTTATATTTCAGTTTAGATTCTTCAATAATAGTCCTGATCTCATCTAACTCATTCATTTAGTTCACTCATCTAGCTCATCCATCTAATTCACTCATCTTTATCAATTGGAAACCACGTTATAAAAGTTCGTCAACAATTTCCACTAAATCAATCACTTTAAGGGGATTACCAACCTTTTTGTTCGCGTCGGATAAATTTCTTTTGCAGAAAGGACAAGTAGAAACTAAATATTCTGCCTTTGTTTCTTCTGCTTCGTGTATTCTCTTTTTTGCTGTACTAATGGCGAGGTCTGGGTAACCAATCTTTACACCTCCACCTGCCCCACAACACCATGATGCCTCTCGTATTCGCTCCATTTCTATAAATTCTAAGTTAGGAATGAAATTAATTAATTGCCTAGGTATATCATAAAATCCCAAATGGTGTCCGAGATGGCAAGGATCATGATAAGTAATAACTTTCTTATCCATCTCTTTTAACATACCAACACTAAGACGTGGTAAAATAAATTCTGAAGTATGTAGGATTCGAACACCAAGGTCTTTCCCGAACTTGGTAAAGTCTTTTTTTAATGTCCGATAACAACCTGCACATGATGTAACTACCGTTTCAGCCCCTGCTTCTTTTATAACTCGAATATTATGATCCATTAGATCTGGGATCAAATCTGTCTGTCCAGTACGAATTAAAGGGGAACCACAACAATGTTCATCGACGAGAGTAAAATCTATACCCAATTTATTGAATACTGATAAAGTTGCATTACGCAGATTTTTTTGTCGGTAATTTGATGTACATCCTATAAAATAAACCACTTTTGCATTGTTGGGTAAATTGTATTTCTTTTTTAATTCTTCATTCGTTGAATTTGCATCCCCGTATGGATTGAAGTCTTTTCCAACTCTATCCTCCATTTTCTTCTGATTCTCGGGAGCTCCCAACCTTTTCACTGCCAATTCTCTTAATGCTTCTATAACATCCACGATTCGGTCGTTGTGCACTGCTTGACATTGGTCCTGACAGCTTCCGCATGTAATACATGCAAATATGGGATGTAATATCTCGTCATTCCATTCAAGTTTTCCCGTTAATAAGGCACGCGCTAATCTTATTCTCCCAGATGCCCAATAAGCCTCCCATCCAAATTCTTCACCTGATGGACAAGATGGTGTAAATGCGCCAAATGCATATTTGCATGTATTGCATTTTATGCAATGATCTAGACTGACGATAAGAGATTCTTGATTATATGGGTGGAGATCAGATATGTCTATCAATTTAGCAGGTTTAATCTCAACTTGCTCTTTCGCCTTCTCAGAAATATGTTCTTCTCGGTCAGTTGGCATTTAAATCCCCCATCTTCCTGGATTAAATATATTGTTAGGATCCATGAACTTTTTTGTTCGCTTAAAGAATTTTAACCAATTTGGATCTATGATTTCTTGTAAACGTTTTGCCATCCATACGGGAGTTTTGTAAGGAATACATCCATACTTGAGACATACTTCTAAAATATCAGCCGTTGCCTTTTTCATCCTTTCTTCTTCGAGTTCTTTCTTATAGCGAATTATAGGCCGGAAAATAGCATAATGGCTTGATTTCATGCTTTTCATGTATATAAACATTGGAATATCAAATTTAATGAAAACCTGTGCCGTCTCATCTATTAAGGGTTCTAAATTGTCTGGTGGTGCATAAGTACCAACCCAAGTTAGACCAGAATACTCTACTAATGGTGTGATAACGTTGGGCAAATCAGCAAATACTCTGATATCATCCCCTATGCATGCGGCAAAATAATCGAAATCAGTGCATTGAATGGTTGTATTATACTTTTTTTCAATTTTCTTTATACATTGATTTACAAGATCAACTTTTACTTGATAATGCTGTTCATTATGAGCGGACATAGGGAGTATTACTGGAAAATCGGGTTCAGAGTCAAGTTTAACTGGTGTCGGATCACCTAAAGCCATTTTTGCGACTTCAACACTAACAGCAGAAATATCATCAACAATTTCTAAGCGCCCTATCTCCCTTATGAATTCCGCTGTGACTGCTGAGTTTTTACAAATTGCCAATAATTTTCTTTCAATCTTTTTTCTTGGCCATAGCTGGACTGCACATTTAGTAACAATTCCAGTTGCTCCTTGCCAGTTTACAAATAAACCCATTAAATCGGGCATTGGATAACGTGAATGCCAATTATCTACTGATAGTTTATCACCCATGAAACATGAACCAATCCTGACTATGCTTCCATCATACAACACAACTTCAAGACCATTTATCCAATCTCCCATAGAACCATGAATACACGAAAGATTATTCATACCAGAAAGAATGGCATTGCCAACAACTCCACTATAAGGTGGTGCAAATGGATAACAATAACGTAGATGTGGGTAATTTTCTTTCAAATGTTTATATAATTGTCCAAATGTAACCCCGGGCTCCAGTAATGCATACATATGACTTTCGTGAATGTGAATTATCTGATTCATTTTTTTACCGAAATCGAGAACAACACCTCCTTCTTGGGGGATAGTCAGTCCACCTATATTATTACCAGTTATATAGGGGACGAGAGGTATTTTTTTATTATTAGCGTATTTAACTACATTTATTACTTGTCCAACATTCTCTACCATGCAGATGAAATCTGGCATTCCCGGTTCGCATTCTGTAGCATCATAAGAGTAAGGTAGAAGATTATGCTTTTTATCAGTTACATTTTTAGCGCCAAATATTTCCTCTAATTTACTTTTTATTTCAGATTTATTTGTTTGGTTGATTCTACTATTACGCTCCAACTTCATTCCTCCTCCCAATTCCTTTCTGTCGTAACTCTCCTACATCTCCAGCCATTCTTAGATTCGGAATAAAAATTCTAATAAAATGAAGTAAGACTAATATATTCCATATTTTTTTTACTTTAATTTTACCAGTAAGAAAGCCCGAGATGGGTCCTAAATCTCCTTTCGCTAAATCAGTCATTGTCTGTATCGATCCTATCTCCAGCCACAAGTCGTAATCTTGCGTAGATCCATAATTTATGTGGATATTCATACCCTTAAATATTACGGTTACGTCATATATATCCTTAAACCCAATTATTATTGTCTTGTTCCAGTCTTTAATAAGATTTAGAAATTTCGGATCTGTTTTTCTGTATTGCAATATATTCTTAATTCCCATACCAAGTATATCGCGAGGGTTATTGAATTCGATTATTTCTTTTTCCACTCTATTTTCCATCCTATTTACCTCTTATTAGTTTTCTTATTCTCGCAATTAAAGAAGGATTTCTCTCTTCCTCGTTAGCATAATTCACTTTTAGATAATCAAGTCGTTTTTCAAAAGCCTGTAAACGTTGGAAAAATGAAGTATAGTCTCTATTCTCCTTTGAAGTCCATGATATTTCTGCTAAAGCCATTATTCTGGGAAATGCTTGAAATTCTAGAGTCTTTTGGTCAGGAATCCATTCCGTCCATAAAGGAGTTTCTAGTCCAAGTACGTGTTTGAGTTCCTCCCCTTCCAAACCTTCCAGCACTGGGTCGAAAGAATAGACCTTCTCTAAGGGCATCCCTTTATATCCATAATTAAGATATGTAAATTTATTTTTTGAGTTTACCATATCACGACCCATTTTTATATGTTTGAGGACCTCCTTCTCACTGTGAGCCCAATAATGACATATAGCATTTGGTTCTAAACCTTCATCTAAAATTTCATTCCAACCCATTAATCTACGTCCATTCTCTGCAAGAAAAGATGCCATGGTATTAGTTACGTAAACTTGTAAATCCTCTTCATTTTTTAGGTTTTTTTCTTTAATTAGCTTCTGACAGTCAGGACATTCTTGCCATCTATCTTTAGGAACCTCATCTCCACCGATATGTATAACTTCAGATGGAAATAAGTTCATTACTTCAGTTAACACATCCTTCCAGAATTTAAAGACTTCATCCTTGCCAGGACAATAAATTATCTTTTTAACACCGAACGTAGAAGCGACTTCAAAGTTATCACCAAAGCACGTGAGTTCAGGATAAGCTGCTATTGCTGCTTGTGAATGTCCAGGAATCTCGATCTCGGGCACTACTGTAATAAATCTCTTTTTTGCATATTCCACTATTTCTCTTATCTCTTCTTGAGTATAGAACCCACCATGAGGCTTTCCTCTGAATTTTCGACTTCTTGAATGCTTAAGTTGAGTATCAGCTCGCTTTGATCCAATATCAGTTAACTTTGGATACTTTTTAATTTCTATACGCCATCCTTGATCTTCAGTTAAATGCCAATGGAACACATTCAGTTTCTGTAATGCCATAAGATTTAATGTTTTCTTTACGACGTCCACACCAAAGAAATGTCGACATACATCAAGCATATGACCGCGCCATTTAAATCTAGGATAATCTTCAATTGAAACACAAGGAATTTTCCATTCTATATCTTCTATTGGAGAATTGCTTTCAATCTCAGGCGGTAATAATTGTCGAAGAGTCTGCATTCCATAAAATAACCCCACAGATTCTCTCGCTTTTATTACTATCTTATCTTCTGTAATATTAAGATGGTATCCTTCTTTTTCTAGAGCTAAATTCTTGTTTAATAAAAATTCAATAGTATTTTCAACTTTATCTCTTGAATTAATATCAATTGTGAAGCCAGTGGGTGTCTCAACTAACTCTTTAAGGTAGCTGACGAATTTCGTACATTCTTGGCTTGTTTTTACGCAAGTTTCCTCATTTAAAATAAAGAAACCCTTTCTTTCTATAAGTTTATTTGGTCGTGGTATAATTGGATAATGCATAATGTACATCCCGTGCTAAAATATAATATTCTTTAGTTGCAACTTTTCTAGTTTATTTGGTTTGTTTTTTTTGTTTCTTTGGTTTATTCCGATTTTTCTTGACTCTGATGAAGTTAAATAATCTGATTACCGCTCTTTTTGGAGGATAGAAAACAAAATCAATTATTACATGTATTATAACAACAAAACAAGCGGTAAAAAATATGGTATTATGCGACATCAATGTTGCGCTAATCAAGAGAAGTATCAAATTCGGATCAACGTCAGCTATTGTCCCTTGTGGTAATAAAACGTTGATATAATAATAATAACCGATTACTGCACTTAAAATCTGTGAAATTACTATTAGTATACC
>WJKO01000845.1 GCA_014729055.1 Promethearchaeota archaeon
CGTTTCCGCCCCCTTGCTCTTGAAATTGCTGTATTATTTGGTCTTTCTGCTCACACTCTTGAATTTTCATTTGCAAGTTCGCGGATAATTCTTCAACGTATTGTCTTGTAGAATTGGCGATTTCCGTATTTTGTGCCTGTAATTGTTGAATTATCATATCTTTCTGTTGGAGATCTTGTATTTTTTCCTGCAATGACCTTGAGAGATCTTGTACGTAATCTTGAGTCGATGTTTTTACACCTTCCATTTGTTTTTCCAGATTCTTTTTCTGTTCTTCAACTTGACGGATTTTTTCGTAGAGTAATTCCCTTGCAGCTTCGTTTTCCTCGTTGTCAGCTATTTCTCCTTCTAAGGCTTTAAACTTTTTCTGTAGATCCGCTAGTAGCTGTTCTTGTTCGCTAACTTTTTCCAATTCTCTTAGGTACTGTTTTTGATCATCCTCAAGATAATCTTGAATTTCTTTTTCATATGCTGCTGCCGTTTCTTTACTCTTATCGTTTAAATCGAGCCGTTCATCTATTTTTCGATGTATATATTCAAACAATTCTTCAGGTATAGTTAAGGTTCCTGAATCAATAAGTTTTGAAATAATATACGTACTTTGAGGGATGCTATCATTATCAAGGATCATCCGTGAAGCGATCTTTATTACAACAGAGATATATTCCGGCGCATCTACCTTTGTCGGCAAGACTAAACATATGATTTTATTTGGAATACCAATAAATTCTCCAGATTCATCTGATCCGCTATAAAATGAACAAAATACAAATTCTCTTCCTTTTATTTTCATTTCTCCTGTTGCCAAACTAGGATAACTTGCGTCCTCTCCGTGTGCATTAAAGATTTCGATGCAGACTTTAGGTGGGATCTCGAAAGTAACGTCGGGACCCGTATATTCCATCATTACCATTGGTTTTATGTTAATACTAGCTAATGCAAATTGATCAACCATAAAAAATTCCTCTTTTCTTCTTAAATAAAATACAATTATCTTAAGTTCATTATTATTTTTTTCTTTTTTTCAAATTATTTTCAATTTGTTATGTTATTTGAGTTATCTTTGTGTGATTTTTCCTCTTCAATAATATGAATTTCTTCCGACTTTTTTTGACTTTGACCGATATTTCTAAGAATTCGATTATTATACCATTTCCAAAATACAATTCCACCAACAGAACTTAAACCTATTAGAAGGAACATAATTATAAGAGGATTAGGTTTAAAGTGCCGTATTTCAAAATAGTTTTGGTACATTTCGTAACTGGTTAGTGGTTGATTTCCAGACTTAGCTACAATTTTAAGCGAATAAGTTTTACGCTCTGGAATGTTGGATATATCCCAAGTATATTTAGTATCAGTTAAGTTAGATGCTATTAGGATCCAGTTAAGACCATCATTATATGAATAGAATATATCGTAAGTTAAACTTCTTTTTTGAGGATCAATGGCTGGCAACCATTCAATCATTATTTCATCATTAAAAACACGTCGTCCTTTGAAGGGGATCAACCAAGGAGGTATAACATCATTCACTATTGCAAAAACAGAATTAGTCACATTAGAAGATTCCAATCCATCAGGGGTGATTGCAGTGATCTTGATTAATACATTGCAGCTGTTTTCGGTTTGTTTTTTTGTATCAAATAAGAACTCGGATTCGGATAACTCTTTCCAATCTATAAATAACCATTGATCTCCACCATCGTAAGATATTTGCACAGTATAATTAACTGGAAACCCCAACGGATCTATAACATCTTCCCAATCAACTAAATATTCACCATATATTACCTCACCACCAATAGGACAGATTAATTGAGGAGAGGGTAAATAGTTATGAACAATAATATCATATTCTGTAACAAAATCAGAATAAAAATCTTCAGTACTATTTGCTCTAATTCTAATTCGATAATTTAATCCATCATCCAAACTATTTGTGTTCCAGACATGAGATAAACTAGCCATATAGTCGGAGTCTCGAATCCAAGTTTCACCAGCGTTATCAGAATACCAAAAAGAATAGGTTATATCTCTACTAAAAAAGTCCAAAGAAGAATTCCATTCAATTAACTGCTCTCCTTTTACAGTAAAACCATATAAAGGCGGCCATAATTCAGTAGTAATTAATAAGGGTTTAGTTATAAAACTAAATGGACAGCAATCATGAGGATCTGTGTGCGGGAACTCATCAAAAAATACAATCTCAGATCCAATCTTATAATTTGTATCAACAATTCCATCCTCATCAGTATCAGGTTCAACTAGATCGAACCAGAAATTGTGTTTAAAAATAGCTTCAATATCTTGGGTAGCGACTTGATCTCCAAATCCCACATGATATTGCTCGTGGTTATTTTCTACGAAATTGTTAAAGGTTATATTAAAATTTTGTCCGTCTCCAGCAATCGCATAATTTGTGTTATTATAAAAAGTATTATTGGCGATGGTACCATTTTCAGCACCAAGTTCAATACCAAGTTGTCCATTGTGTACTATTGCATTATATGATAGGTTATAATTTGGACTGGCGGTTTGAATATCAATTCCCGTATATGTGTTATTACAAATATAATTTCCATAAATAAGAAAATCTGGACATGCCCCTAGTTCTATTCCGTCATTATAATTGTCATAGATAGAATTGTTTATTATTGATTGATTAGCGCAATCTCTGATCTTTATGCAAGCATCGTTTCCCTTATTTTCATATAATATATTCTTTTGTATTGTTATATTTTGGTAAGAATTTTCAACCAGCAAAGCGGAGACTCCATTTGCCAATGCATTATGATATAATGTGTTATTTATAACAAGAACATCTGACGAACTATCGATCCTAATGCTTTGGGCAATACAATCATGAATTGTGCAATTTTTTATTGTTGCATTTACTACATTATGGAACAATATGCCTTGTTCTGCTCCAACGACTAGACAATCTTCAATTCTGAAATGCTTGGTTGTATCATGGACATAAATAGCATTTCCCGTTGTTATTGTGATATTGTAATTTTCAATAATATAAGGGTCATTAATATCACCCGTACCTCCACCGTTCGCAGCAATCGCCAATTCCGCATCATTTGACACTTCAATGGGTGCATGTTCTATATAAGAAGAATCTGGAAAATTAGATCTATTGAAATCATTGAAAATACTTAAAGGGGAAATAGTACAATTAAAAAGTATTACAATTAAAAAGTAAAAGTAATGAAATGTTCTACAACGCTTCATTTGTAATTAGTTTTGTTTTTTATGCTTTTTATTGGTTTCGCTAGGTTGTTCAGTTAATTTCTTGGAAGTGGGATCAATTTTCTCTATTTTACAATTATTCATTTCTTTTTTATCTTCAACAAAAGATTTACTTGGAAAAGGACGGATCTTATCAAGAACTCTCTTTTTATATAGTTTTAGAAAAGTAAATGCTAATGTTGCAGTTACAGCAAGAATAAGAATAATACGAATAAATATATTATCTCCCTTGTCTTCCTCTGACACCACATATATTCCAGAACTTTCGTACATAGTGATTTCTGCATTATCGATCATAGTTGAGACTTTTACGATTAGATTATTGTACGTGGGATTGACTTGTTGAAGACTCCACGTGTATTGTGATTCCGTCAAACCTGATGTAATTAAAATCCAATTATAACCGTAATTGGGGGAATAATAGAGATCATAGGTAATCGGTCTTTCTTGTACATCAACAGAATCTCGCCAATTAAGATTAATGGTATCATCATAAGAATATCTACCTTCGAAATTGGTTAGTATTTCGGGCATAGAGACTTCATTAATCACCGTAATATAACCAGAAAGCGCTGACGAAACAAGCCCATCAGAGCACTCAACGGTAATATTTAATTTTATTTCAGAAGAATTCGTAATCCATTCTGTATGCCAAAGAGCCTGCGATATTGAAGCCTCCCCTATCTCGATTGTATGTTCGATGGGCGGGTCATCTTGATAATCTATAAAGGATAATATATAAGTAATTTCCAAACCCAGATGTTCTATTACTGGGTCCGTAACATTTTCCCAATCAACAATAAACGAGCCCCAGAGCAGCTCACCTCCGGAACAATTTATAAAGACGGGATTCATCAAATTATTATGGATACAAAAATCTAATTGAGGACAGAATGAGGTTTCCAGACCAGAGGTGCTATTTGATACTATTTTTATAAGATATTCTATTCCGTCTTCATGTTGAGTTGTATCCCAAACATATGACGTTTCAGATATATAATCTGAAAGTATATACCAATCTGATCCATTGTTGTCAGAATACCACACCCTATAAGTTACGTCAGATCCCCAAGAATCATAAGAATTATTCCATTCAATTGTGTGGGAATTTTTTATTGGAAGCCCATAGAAAAACCAATCATTATTTATTAAAAGTGGTCTCGTAAGAATATGGATTAATCCATAGTTATATGGCTTCACTTTTGCAAATGAATCTTGATTTAATGAATCAATATGTCTTGGAATGTCGACAATATCATCTTCATTCTCGTCTGGAGCAAGGTGGTCATGCCAAAAATTATATTCAAAAATATAAGTAGATGCATCTTTGATTTCAATCTGTTGACCATACGGGGGTTCGACATCATCATTGTGGTAGAAGTTCTCAATTAGATTATTATAAGATATATTCAAGAAATTAAATATTCCAATTATTCGAATCCCTTTCTGGCTGTTATTGTAAATTGTGTTATGTGTAATATTACAATAGTCGGCACCCATATTTATTCCGTGTATTTCGTTATTGAATATAGCGTTATGAGTAATATTGTAGTAATTACTGGCTTCTAAATTAATGCCAGTTCCTGAATTATTGTAAAAAGTATTATTATGTATTCTCCCTTGATTGGCATTTCCAAATTCCAATCCATTACACAAATTATCTCGGACCATATTTTCTATAAACGTATTATTGACGCAATCACGAAACTTTACACAAGCGTCAAGTCCATTGTTAAGATAGAGCGTATTATTTTGCACTGTCGAATTTTCTACCAATTCAACTAATATTGCTGCTGCGCCCGTGTTAATCGAACAATTAAAAATCGTATTATTCCTAATTTGCACATTATCTGAGTTTGTGGAAACTCTGATTGCCGGTGCTTTACAGCTTGAAATAGTTGTATTTTGTATAGTACCATTGGTCGCGGAATCTAATAATATGCCTTGATCTCCACCCTCAATAAAACAATCTTTAATCTTAAAATGTTTAGTTGTATCATGGATATAAATTGCATTTCCCGTTGCTATTGTGATATTGTAATTTTCAATAATATATGGATCATTAATGTCCCCAGTCCCCCCTCCGTTTGCAGCGCTGGCTAATTCTGCATCATTTGTAATCTCGATAGCGGCATGTTCAATATAATTCGCTTGTAAATAATTAGGGATAGTATCATACTGATTTGGGTCTTTAGCGCTATCGTTAATAGCATTACCAGTAAGATGATTTTCTACTAAATTTAACGGAGAACCAATTAAAAAAATTAACAAAAAAGCTATCCAAAAATTAATCTTACGCATAATTAATCTGATCTAAACTCAATTAATTAAAATTTTCGA
>WJKO01000846.1 GCA_014729055.1 Promethearchaeota archaeon
ATAAAAGCGGATTGTATCGAAGTCTTAGTTCCAGAAATATTCCAAACACAAGGAAACCAAAGACTTAGGCCCGTAATGAAAATAAAAAGGTTTGATAGACAAGCGAAAACTAAGAAAATTCCCGAAAACGAAGCTAGTACCTCAAGATTATCAAAGACTACTTTTGATATGGATTCTTTGTTATCTTATGAATGGGAACTTAAAATTGGAGGAGAAACAATATCAAATCGAGAGTTTGAAAAATTATTGCAAAGTGATCAACCCTTAGTCTATCGGAATGATCAATGGATTCTGTTAAATCGCAATGAACTTAAACATATTAAGAATGCCCTTAAAAACAAAGTTGCAGGTCAGATTAAAGCCAATGATGCACTTTTCCTCGGGCTAACAAATAAAACCTATATAAAACAGAAAGATAAGAAAGGTAAAGTTGAAAAACATTATGGTCCTTATGATGTAATCCTTACTGGACCTATCCGAGAAGTTGTTGATACATTAACGGGAAAGAAAAGTCTTCCAAAAAGACCGCAACCTGAACAGTTGGAAGGAAAATTAAGACCATATCAGCTGACAGGGTTTAACTGGCTATCCAATATGACAGAATTGGGATTCAATTTATGTCTTGCAGATGATATGGGATTAGGAAAAACCATTCAAGTTATAGCGTATATGTTGCAGCAACGAGAAGCGTTAAGAAGTTCCAGTAAATATTTTAACTATAAAGTATTAGTGGTTTGTCCTACGTCCGTAATTGGTAATTGGAAAAGGGAATTAAGTAAATTCGCTAGTTCTCTAAAAGTAAATAAATTTTATGGTCCCACAAGAGCGAATGATTTACCAAAACTAACAGAATATTTATCAGAAAATGAAGTCATAATAACATCTTACGGGATTTTGAGGAGAGATGTAAAGTTGCTTTCCCTCATAAACTGGAACGCCGTAATATTAGACGAATCACAAAATATTAAAAATTACAAAGCCAAACAGACCAAGGCTGCTTATGAACTGAATGCTAAATCTAAGATCTGCTTAACGGGAACGCCTATTGAAAATCATCTTATTGAATTATGGTCAATGTTTCATTTTCTAAACCCCTATTTACTTGGCAGTCGAAAAAAATTCATAAATCGATATGTAATCCCTGTCGAAAAAATGGGTAAGAACGAAGATACAGAGCGGTTGCGAAATACAATCATGCCTTTTATACTCAGAAGGTTAAAAACGGATAAGAATATTATCAAAGATCTGCCTGAAAAGAACGAAATAAAACTTTTCATTACTCTAAGTGAAGAACAGAAGTTATTATATGAGGATGTTGTTAAGTCCAGTTTAGACAAACTTAAGGTTTTAGAAGAAAATGAAAATGCTAAACAAATAGAGCGCAGCGGAATTATATTGAAAACATTAATGAAATTAAAACAAGTTTGCAATCATCCAGATCAAGCACTTCATCAACATTTTAATCCAGATCAAAGTGAATCAATCAAAAAATTCGTAAATAAGTCGGGAAAATTGAAAAGACTCATTGAAATGCTTGAGGAGATCATTGAATCTGGGAGCAAAATATTAATATTCACCCAATTTACAGAGATGGGTGATTTTTTAGTAAAGACAATAGAAACAATTGGAAAAATAAAAGTTCTATATCTCCACGGTGGGGTTCCACAGCATAAACGAGACCAAATGGTAGATCAATTTCAAAATGATACGCATTATGAATTCCCTATCTTTGTTCTCTCATTGAAGGCTGGCGGTACGGGACTAAATCTAACTGGAGCAAATATTGTATTACATTTTGACAGATGGTGGAATCCAGCTGTTGAAAAACAAGCAACGGACCGGGCATATAGAATTGGGCAAAAGCAAAATGTAACAGTGTATAAGATGATCAGTAATGGTACGGTAGAAGAAAAAATAGACAAAATCATCGAACAAAAGAAAGAACTAGCTGAAGCGATTGTCTCCGCTTCTGGAGAAAAATGGATTACTGACCTATCGAATAGTGAATTAAAAGATCTATTCACTTTAGAGGAGGACATATAAAGGATGGATAAAAAGATCTCAGATTTAACTAAGTTAGGCAAAACATGGTGGGGAAAGCAATGGATAGCCAATATGCTCAAATACGGGCGATTCTTTAGAATGCAAAGAGGAATAAATTATACAAAACAAAACAGAGTATCTGATTTAATAATACATAAAGGTGAAATATTTGCACAATGCCAAGGAACTGCTCCAGTCCCTTACCGAATAAAGATACGATTTAAACCTTTAAGTAAAAAACAATGGCAGATGGTTATCGCGAAACTCTCTGAAAAAGCAATTTATGAGGCAGAATTACTGTCAGGAGTGATGCCTGACGATATCAATAAAATATTTAATGAGGTAGGAATACCGCTGTTTCCAAAACCTACTAAAAAACTGAATGCAGAATGTAATTGTCCCGATCCAGCAGTACCATGTAAACATATCGCTGCGGTCATTCTATCAATTGCGAGAGTGTTTGATTATAATCCCTTGTTGTTAATGAAACTTAGAGGAATGGACCATATAGAATTACTTTCCGCAATTGAGGCGCACATATATGAAATAAACTTCCAAAAACAAAATCTTGCCTCGAATACTGAGAAATCTTCCAAAATCTACGATACAGAAGAAAAGAGATTTCTTATGCCTAATTTTAAAGCAATTAAAGATATTTCATTTGACATAAATGAAACCCCTTTGGAAGATACAGTTTTAAATAGAATCGAAGATCCTTATGATCTAAAAAATACAGAAGATTTTATGGAAGTACTGGAAAATGCCTATAAGAAAGCTATTAGGCATTCAGTTGACATGATGTTCAAGTTAAAAAATTCATAAAAATTTTAAACCACTCTCATCAATCGCATCCATAGAAATACGCAGATAACTATTGAACATATTATCAATGTAGCGAAATTATTTCTCGTAATTAATTTGCGAATAATTTGAAACACGAACCAGATTACGATATAGATTAAACTTAAGACAATGCATAAAATAAATCCTAATAATGGAATATCTAATAATGCGATTTCTGGTAATGGGACAAATAACAATACGATAATCCCCCCGATGATAAAAATAAGAATAGATAATAGAACGTATTTTAAGGGCAAATTCCTGAGGAACATGATTGGTAAAGCTAGTATTAATGTAAAAGTAATCATTTCATGCAAAGCTACTGATATTTCAGGTGCATTGACTGGATCCATAGTATATCTTCCTCCATAGTTTCGTATAATAAGAAAAACGATAAATGGAACCGCAAATACAATTAACGTCTCCGTAAAATCCAAGATTTTCTGCTTTGTAAACCATGATTTCAAATCATCGTATCTTAATACAGTTTTTATCTCTTGTTTTCTTCTAACTGGAATAAATATTAGAATGGGACAAGCTACCAAGCTTGGATAAAATAGTAATCCTAACGCAATAGACGGATTTCTCATCCGACAATATAATCCGACCAGAGTATATACTGAGATTAAGACAAGTGATCGCGTTATAAATATCTTCTTATAATTACTGGTTTCAAGAGTCCTATGAGAAACCAAAGTTTTTGATTCAATATCGTTCTCTTCGTCATGCTCGCTATCATTCCCACTATCCTTCTCCTCTTCATTCCCAACATCTTCCCGTTTTTTCAAATATTTTGGAGGATTTATTGCTAAGAGAATAGACATATAGAGTCCAATTATAAGTAATAAACCGAAATTTATGAAATGTTCTAAATGAGCACCAGTCTCTGGAAAATTGATATGATATAATTCAATATAAGTAATTTCGTTATCTAAATCTGTGATATCAATACTATCATTAAAATAAAAATAACGAAACCATGTGAGAGTGTATTTGAAGGAGATATCATTTCGTTCATTTGCACCGTGTCCGATCCCTTCTCGTAAAACCATAGTAATATCGTCACGGTTATCTAAAGGATCTGCACGTTCAACAATTGCCTTCGAGACATTAGGATCGACCATATCATCTTCACTGCCATGTAACAACAAGAGATTTTTTGTATTCGTCTCATTTACCAATCTTATAGTATCCCGATAATACCATGTATCATTCATTATATCATTCCAATTAGGGAACCCAAGTGGTATATCGTAAGGGGGTTGAATTCCAGGAAAGAATCCAATCAATGTTGAAATATCACCTACTCCTATTTTAGCAAGAACATCGGAGATATTTGCAGCAGGATGATAAATTGATGACGCAAATATCCTATCATCTAAAGCTTGTGCTGCAACGGCTGTCCCTCCACCAAGAGACATACCAATCAGAGCAATGTGAGAACAATTTAGTTGGTTAAAATTATTATCTACATAGGTGATTACATCAGATACATCATAAGGTTCTTGCTGATAGAAAGTAAAATAACCCCCAGATTCTCCGTGTGCTCTTTGTTCCATAGCTATTACTGCAAAACCAAAGTATAATGGCTGTATCAATTTGTCAATATTCTTGGTTTTCTCATTGTTTGCCCCAGGCACTACTAATATTGTAGGAATAGATTCGTCATTAGTCGACAACATAGATTCATTCATAAAAACTATGGCAGAAATATGAGAATTATCTCTTGTTTTCACCTCAATAGGGAAATATATTATATTATTCTCCTCAAAATATGTATCAACCTCTTTTTTTTCATCAACCAAGATAGATAAGCCAATTATCAGTTCAATAGAAGATAGGATCAGAATGATGATGCCAATTAGTAAGAAAATAATTCTTAACTTTTTTTTGTCAATTGCCATTATATGAATATTGAGATTTTCAAAAAAAAGATTTTCGTGTTATAGAAATGCAAAATCAAATATCGATGGGCAACATAACAATAGGAAAAAAATTCCTAAAGGTAGGGGATGAAAGAGTCTTCTTAAATTGTGGGGAGATGCATTATTTTAGAATAAAGAGTGAAGATTGGAATGAACGCCTTAGTTTAGCTAAGCAAATGGGGTTAAATGCTATCTCAACATATATTCCATGGAATTTCCATGAATTAAGGGAAGGTAAATTCGACTTTACTTCTCCTCAAAGAGATATTGATCAATTCTTTCATTTATGTGAAAATCACGGCTTTTATATTCTCGTTAGACCTGGTCCCTTTATCGGTGAAAGTGTTATTAATGGGGGAATTCCACAATGGTTAATTGAAGAGCACCCTAAAGTACTTATCCATGATGAAGATTTTCAGATACCAGAAGCCAGAGAAAAACAAAAGCCGCCGATGTCATATAGTTCCCAAACGTATCTTAAATACGTTCAAAGATATATTAAAGCATTAGCCCCCGTCTTGAGAAAACATCTTTATCCGCATGGGGGCGTCATTATGATTCAAGTAGATAATGAGTTGTCATTCGAAAGACATGAGAATATCTACGACACCGACTATAATCCTTTATATATCGAACAATATAAAAATTTCCTGCGTGAAAAATATAAATCTATCAAAGAAGTTAACAGAAATTATAATACACAGTTCTTAGATTTCTTTTCGATTGAACCTCCATCAAGTAATACATATAACTACGCTATTTCGTCTATGAATGACTTTCAACAGATAGGTGAGTTCTTGCGTTTGCTTGATTGGATGGAATCAAAAGAATATGCAATTCAAGAATATGCAAGACAGATATGCTATTTCTTTAGAAAAGCTGGTCTTTGGATTCCATACTATGTCAATATCCATTCAGACATCTCTCCAAATAATTATAGGATCTTATATAACGCATATAAAACGAAAGTATTCGTTGGTCAGAATCTTCATAGGAGCAATACTTGTGATCAGATTAACCAATGCTTTAATATAGGTTTGCGTTTAGAATATTTTAAAGCCCAGATACCACATATGGTGTTTATACCCGAAATGGAAATCGGATCAAAGAACATAATCACACATAATAAAAGAACATCGCTGATATTAAGATTGGCTTTAGCACATGGTATGAAAGCGCTAAATTGCTATATGGCAGTAGGTGGAGTTAATCCGTCTGATGAATATAAAGGCAAGAAATTCAGTTATGCGGGTTATAATAAAACGGTGGGATATAATGGGAAACAGTTTTTTATAGATGATACGGGTGTTTCTTATGATTATAATGCGCCAATTGGGGAGAAAGGACAAATTAACCCTCGATATGATGTTCTAAGAGATTTTGGAAAATATATCGACCTAAATGAACAAAAACTATTAAATTCAGAAAAAATTTATGATCCCATTGCTTACTTCTATTATCATCCCTATACCCGAATGAAATTCAATACAAAAAAGCTTGGAACAAAGATTGATTATTCGAATATCGTGAATGACCTATCAAGGTCGAAATTTATTACCATTCAGACAATCATTCATGATCTGAATATTCATCCCTCTGTAATAGATCTAGAAGAATGTTCAGTCAATGAGTTGCTTGATAAAAAAATAATAATGGGTTATTTCTGTAATTTTCTCTCTCGCGAGGCCATGCAAAAACTTAAAAAGTTCGTTGAAAAAGGGGGAACGCTGATATCATTCGTTGATATTCCACTAACAAACGAGATTTTAAGGACGGAATATACGCTGATGGAAATCTATCGTGCGAAAATTAACGCTTCCGAATATGTTGATTCTGTCCAGTTTTTGAATAAAGAAATTAAAAACTCTGGTTTACTTGTATCATTTAAGTTTTTAAAAAAAGATGTGCCTGTAAGTCAGAGTTATGATGAGAGCGCCTTTAACGAAGATGGCATCGACGATGAAGATATAATTGCATCAATAAACAGTAAGGACAAAAAGAAAATCGTGGGCTTTCATAGAAAATATGAGAAGGGTCACATTTATCATTTCGGATTTGATATAACCCCAGATTCCGATTCTTCAATTTTAGATATTATGCGTACCTTTCTTGAAAACATCGGATTGAACGTTATAACCACCGAATGCGAAGATAAACTGACCATAATTCGCAGACGATTAGTCAATTCTCATGAAGAATTCGTTACAGTTGCAAATTTAACGAACAAACCTATCAGAAATAAACAAATCGTGTTTAATGATACTAATAAAGATAATAATCCCAAAGATTCGTCTCTTAGAATAGAAGATATAGTAGTCCCCGCCGAATCAGCGCTACAATGGACTAAAGATAAGATAATCCATAAAGGGATCACTTGCAGAATTTGCACATCTGAAATTAACAAGATAAAAACCCACAGTCGAAAGACACCAATTCAACATGAAGTTGCGGGATTTCATTACGAAGGTAGTTCGAATTACTTAGAATTGATTTTTGATACAAAGCCAATAACCATTGTGTTTAATAGCAAAGATATTACAAAAAAGCTCAGAAAGAAGAAGTCTAAATTACCAATTTTCTTAGAAGAACAAAAAGATGAAAAACGCTATAAATTGCAGGTCAGGTATTCAGAAACTATCGATATGAAGATTGAATTAGGAGAAAAAGACAATATTAAGGAAATATTCAATTTGAATCTAATGCAAAGAAAGAAGAAGAATAATTAAATAAGTTCGGAAATCAAAATTAAGATATGACTGTTTATTTTAATCTATTTTTACATATATATCAACCCCCAGTGCAAATTCCGTCGGTTATTGAACAGATCGTGATGGAGAGTTATAGACCTATCTTATATGCATTAAAAGAGCATCCAAACGCAAAGATCACACTCAATATTAATGGGTCATTAACTGAACAATTACATGACTATAAATATGACGATGTGATTGAATTAATATCACGTTTAGCAAACAATGGTCAAATAGAATTCACTGGTTCGGCTAAATATCATCCTCTATTACCGTTAATTCCCGCCCCAGAAATAAAACGTCAAATAGAATTAAATAATCAAACTAATGAATATTTCTTCGGGAAAATTTACCAACCTAAAGGTTTCTTTCCTCCTGAAATGGCAGTTTCAGAGGAAGTATTTGATCCTATTAAGGATGCAGGATTCGAGTGGATTATAATGTCTGGTATTGCTAATAGTCTCCCCGAATGGCCAACGACCTTCGTTTCTCAGCATCCTAATGGTCTTAAGCTATTGTTCAGAGATGATTTAATTAGTATAGACACTGCATTTGATAAAATGAGTAACGTTGATGCTTTTGCAAATCGTTTAAAGTATAAAAATCAAGACCATGACTATTATGTAATTATTGCTTTAGATGGTGAGACATTTGGACATCATATTAAACATGCAGTTGATAGCTTTTTAACCCCACTATTTCAAGCAGCACCACATCGTGATGATATAAAAATGTGCTCAATATCTGAAATAATGGAGAGATTTCCCATAGCTAATACTCAAAAGATTAAGGCTTCTAGTTGGTCGACAATGAGTTATGATATCCAACAAGGAAACCCATTTCCCTTATGGCTCGATCCACATAATACTTTACACAAAGATCAATATAAATTCATGATGTATGGATTGACTACAGTTCATTTAGCATATAAATACTATAATTCTATGAATGATGATCAGAAGGGAATGTATAATAATGCACGAAATTTCTTAGATCGGGGTCTACATTCATGCCAAGAATGGTGGGCATCTAAAAGACCTTGGTACAGTCCAGATATGATATTGAGAGGAGTAAATGAAATATTGCTCGCAGTTATTAACGCTAAGAGGTCAATTCCTAAGAATGCTGTCGAGATTTTGGATGCAATGAATTTAATTCTTAAAGCAATGCTTGAAACTCATACGAATATCGTACTTTCTTTGGATTGAAAGTGATACTGGAGAATATACTAGCAAACGGGGATATCTTGAAAATAGAAATAAAAGGAAGAGAAATAAAAAGAAAAGTATTATGTCATCTATTATTACCGAAAAAAGAGAAAAGCATTATCCCAGTATGGTTACTTTGTCCCACTCATCTTCGGGAAATTCTATAACCTCGGAATCTACAATTAATACAATCTTAAATTCTACCGTGACTGAATAAAGACTGCCAATATCTGCCGTTAAATTTAAACCAACGGAATAACCCTCTCTCGGATAGAGATCCATATCTATGACCGTGAAATTCATACCAGTTTTTCCAGATCCCCACGTAAATTCACTGTTTGGTACGGGAGAGCCAAATTTCGTGATGTCTACTATGTCCGTTCTTAAAGAGATATTTACCGTAACATGTTTCTGTGGTGCTGATAAGTTATCATCGCTATACAGCGTTTCAAGGTCGATAATTTTTGCATCTAACGTAGGTGAGTCTCGGATTTCATAGGATATTGTAATATTACCTTCCTCAAAAGTTTCTGTTTCTGTATAATTCAGTAATAGATAAGCTTCATTTGCGTCGTCTCCAAACACAACTTTTTGAGTGTCAAATGCATTAACCAAGCCCAGCTTTTGCAGAAATTGTATAGTTGAACCACCTTCTGTTGTGGTAGAATATACGGGGATAACATAATAAAGGGATCCCGCTAGTGGATAAAGTAGGGTGTTTCCGATATCCCTATTTTCAATTGTATATAATTCTTGACTCGCCGAAGCTTGGAAACTGGTTCTAGCTGTACTAGGTCCTATTATTTTAAATGATCCTTTACTCGGGGCTTCGTAGAAAATGACTTCTCCGAAATGTTCGGCATGTCGCAAAACGTACATCCCAGCCAGAGTAATTGCATCTACCCCTTTTCTTTCGACTAGATCGATACCAACAAATTCTTGACCCAATCCCAAATCGAATTCTATATAGAAAAGATCACCCTCCTCTGGTCTCTCATGAAACTGTGCCCCGCTTTGCCAGACATCTGGGTCGTCAACATGATATTTATATTGATAACTTAATTGGATTTCAAATAGCTGTTCGGGATATCTTAATTGTTCTCTCAACCAGTCGTATTCTGGACCTTCAACACCTAATTCAATCCAAGGATATTTATCCATGTATAGTTGCCACATTGGATAGGTAGGATCATCATCTGCATCAATCCCCTCGAGCATTGGATTTTTTACAAATTCCATAGTCCCAAACTCGGTATCTATAAGTGCCACTCCTAAGAAGCGCAATATTGGACTAGTGGAATAACTCTTTAGGTTCAAGTTTGTGCATATTGATAGGGCATAATACATTTTTCCATTTTCATAATCAAATACCAGATAAGGATCTTCATCAACCCATAATCCAGGTAACAAAATGTTTTCTACTCTTGTTCTAATATTACGGTTAATAACATAGTTTTTTTCGAAACTCCGATTAATGGCATATGAGAATAATCCAAGATTTGTTGTATACCAGAATGCTTCTAAACCCGTTAAACTTCCGTCTGGGGTTCCCTCATACGTATGAGCATAATTGGTCTCATCATCTTGCCAACCCGTATTCAATAGAATATCATCATCAAAAGCACCATAAGAACTAATATCCGAAAAGAAATCATATTCATAATCGTCTCCAGTAATGCTAAAATAATCATTTTGTTCAAGTGAAGATGACGAATACTCTCCAAAGAAGATAGGATGACTTATATTAACACCAAATGTATTGACAAAATCGCTACTATTTAGTATCAAACTCCCGTTGTATGTATAAAGAGCTAGGAACCCCTCGACATGGTCAAACATATTTGTGTTTGATTTTATAGGATCTCCTTCAAAGTGTTGGACTTTTAAGGTCTTTGGCGCAACCCAATACTCATTACCTCTGACATACACAATATCACTGTCAGCCAAAGTCTCGAATGGTGATTGTCCTATGGTATTCATTTGATAAATAGCGGCATCTTTATCGTATTGACGGATTGCTTTTACTAAATTACTCGGTTCTGAATCTGTCAAATTTTGTATTTCTCGCTCCTCAAACATATCGAGTCCCGCAGCATGTACCGTCCATTCTCTTTGTTTATTTATCTTAGCTTCCCAACGATCTTCTAACCATGAGCTATAATTATTATTAATATTAATTGCAGTGGGTATAGAGACAAATAATGGTATTAAGATACAAAAGATTAGTATAAGCGAAGCAATACCAAATCTTTTTAGTTCTTCATTTTCAAACATATATCTTTCTGTTTTTTGGGCTAATACACGAAAAACTATCCCGAAAGCCATAAAGCCAAAGATTCCAATAGGATTTATCCAAATATGGATAAATGATAAATGATCTAACGCTTTATTTGGTACAGAATAGAAATTCATTAAGAAAAAGATCATTATGATAAAACAAGCATTAGACGCGATTTTATAATCATTTCGCTTAAGATACGCTACACCAATCATATTCAGAATCAGCCTTATTAAAATTATGGCCAAAATAAACATTATAATCGGAAGAAGAACATTAGAATACACAAAAATACGAGCCATATGTGTTTCAGCCGTAATGCTATCGATGTTAACTAAGAATTGAAAAGGAAGAAAAATATCACCTAAATTAACATCTAAAAATCCATTTTGAATGTAATACATCGTGATGCTAAAATTATTATTAAATCCATCGATTAATAGACCAGCAAAATAAAAAATTACGAACCCGATGGACCACCAAATTAATAGAGATTTTTTATTTGACGGGCGACCAAATCCTAATCTCGTTCCGATTAAGGCTATTAAATTTTTTTCTGGAGGTAAACTCATAATCGTACAACCAATGATAGCCCCCATTAATCCAATCCAATTGAAAATAAACGAAGTGCTCCAGCCATTTAATATATAAAAATCCCAAAAAGAGAGATTTCCTGCCTTTACGCTATAAAGCTGAGATTGGAGAGAAATATTGGCATGCCAGACAGGAATAACATAAAGGAATACAACCAACACAGCAATAATAATGAAGGCAAAAATTCCAAGGAGTTGTATCTTTCTTTTCCTACTCACCGGACGTTTATATTGAAATCTACGTGGTTTCGGAGGTTTGTCACTTGGTTGAGAAGATTCTGGAGGTTTTTTGGATTTACGAGTTTTCTTCTCTGCTTTGTCGATGAAATATTCCTCATCTTCATCTACTTCTTCTAAATCAGCATCTAAATACCGGTATTGAATTTCATCATCTTTATTATTAGAT
>WJKO01000847.1 GCA_014729055.1 Promethearchaeota archaeon
GTTTAAACGCACCAAAATATATATTAATGGGGACATTCAATATTAGAATTAACTTTTTTTACCCATAAATAAGTAAGGTAGAGATAATTATGAAAAGAAGTTTTTATTTTTATTATTAGTTTTTATTTTTATATTTGCAGTGATTAATGGTGAAAATGGTTTTTTAGTAGAAAATAGTAAAGAGAGCGTGATTGTTGATGTAGAGATCGAATCCAGTGAGATTGCTGTTGGGTTTATTACTATGTGGTCAGGATTATTGGATAATATTCCAGAAGGTTGGGCATTATGCAATGGATCGGATGGAACTCCTGATTTGAGAAGCAGATTCTTATACGGAGTGGGTTCCCAAAGTGAGATTGGAAATTTAGGAGGTCTTAATTCCCATAATCATACGTATTCACAAGTTCCAGAACACACACACAGTATTAATGATCCTGCTCATGAACATACTATCAATGTATCTAATCGTGGGGTATATGATTCTCCGCAAGGAGGCCCTAGTGTGCATTCTTTAGACGGGGCACCCAGTGTCTATACAACGGATTTGTCCGATCCACAACTTTATTGCCAATATACTGGTTCAAATGATTGTTCTACAGATAATTCTACGGATCTACCGCCATATTATGAGCTAGCGTTTATTATGAAAACTGAGGTCACTGAAGAGATTCCACAAGGATTAATTATGATCTGGGCTGATCCGTTATCTAGTGTACCTGATGGATGGCTTGTCTGTAATGGGTCGCTCGGAACACCTAATTTAACGAGCCGATTCTTGAGAGGCGTAGAAAATAGTATTGATCCCGGAAATGTGGGGGGATATACAGAACATAATCATACATATTCTATGGTTCCGCGACATAACCACCTTATCACGGGAGATAGTCACATTCATAATCTTCACAGTACAACATATTATCTTAAGCCAGGAGGTGTATCAAATGCTATATTTTCCCTTACGACAAGTGGGATATTGAGTTACACAAATTATAATGATACGGATATCACATTAGATGAGGCTGGCTCGCCAGATTGTGAAACAGATAACGCCAGTTCAATGCCTCCATATTATGAAGTAGCATTTATCATAAAAGATAATAGTATAAACATCCTTCCTAAGAATGTGATAGGAATTTGGGCGGATGAAAGTGAGCCCATACCCGGAGGATTTGATTATTGTAATGGTTTACTAGGTACTCCAAACTTTACTAACAGATTTCTGTTAGGTGCACCTGCAGGACTAAACCCAGGAAGTAAAGGGGGTTTCTTAGAACATAATCATACATATACTGAAATACCAAGCCACACTCATATAATAAATTCACCTCCAGATCGTCACTTTTTTGATATTGAATGGGTATATACACCCGATTCTGGTCCTATAATGGCGGAATTTTACGATGAAAATGGGGAGCCTAATGCAGTAACTACGGAAAATCAAGTAGGTGCTTCAATAGAAAATGAGGGGATTGCTACATGTATGACGGACAATGCAAGCTCATTACCACCATATTATAGCGTAAGATTTATTCAACATACAAATTGCCAACCCGAAGCAAGTGCTGTGGGCTTTATAGACACAACACTATACACGGACGAAGATATTGTTGCATCTTATATCTATGATGACAATGATAGTGATTCTGAGTCTGGAAGTCAGATTCGATGGTATAAGAATAACGTATATCAACCTCAATTCGATGACCAAGGTACAATTCCAGCGATTTGGACCAATAAATCTCAAGATTGGAATTACACCATTCGGCCAAATGATGGAAAAGAGTTAGGCAATCTTGTCTGGAGTTCTAAGGTAACCATACTTAATTCTTTGCCCGAAGCGACAACAATCAATTTGAATCCTAGTCTTCCATATACCAGCGATGACTTAGTAATCAATTATGATTATAGTGATGCAGATGGTGATGATGAAGGAGATACACACATAAGATGGTACAAGAATAACGTGCACCAATCTATGTTTGACGACCAAACATCCGTACCTGCAATATGGATAAACAAGACTGAGAAATGGAATGCCACAATTGAGCCTTATGACGGGGAAGAATACGGTGAAGTACGTAGCACAACGGTGCAGACCATTTTAAATTCAAAACCAGAAGCGTATGATTTACAAATAACGCCTGCAGTTTCATATGCTGATGAAGATCTTGAGCTTAGTTATAGTTATTATGATGCTGATGGAGATGCGGAAGTGGGCACTCATATATCTTGGTTTAAGAACGGAGAATCTATGGAAGACTATACAGATCTAACTATAGTTCCCGCATCTGAATTAATACCAGGAGATGACTGGCACGCTACAGTTTTACCGACCGACGGGACTGAGCTTGGCGATCTTGTAACCACGGGAATTGTGCACGTTATAGTAGACACAAAGCCAGTCATAGGCATAGATGACTCCGATATAAGCTACCGTGATGGTTCAATAGGAAACTCTCTAGTCTTTACAATAACTGATGAATATGTGCAAGATCCGACTTATGACCTTTATAGAAATGGCACGCAAATTGCCACTGATGTTTCTTGGTCATCTAATTCTCCTATTACGATAGATATTGATGGATTAAGCCAAGGATATTGGAACTTCACGCTTGTGGCTGAGGATGGCTATGGTAATGTCGAAATGCAAGAGGTTAGGGTTCATGTGCAACCTCCTCGATCCTTAATCTTAGATCTTTTGCCCTACTTAATAGGTGGAGCCGCTGTTGCAATTGTGGTTTCAGTCATCATTGTCAAGAAAAAAGGTGCATCAGACACAGATCGAGAAAAGCCATCTCAAACGGAAAATATAAGTGAAAATGCTATGGATAGTGTTATTTCGGAATCATCAAATATATCAAGCGATTCGACCACGCCCGAAGGAGAGAATCAAGAAATAATTGAAGACAAAGCTTTAGTTTGTCCAGAATGCGGTAAGGTCCTTTCTGCAGGGAACAAGATATGTCCCAAGTGCGGAAATAAAATGGAAGACTAAATGAAACAAAAAAAAAACTAAACCTTAATCTCTAATGAGGACTGAAAATCCTCATGCTAAGGTTTTTTTACTCATTTTTTTCTATAGATAACTATGAAATACGTCAATATTCAAGATAGAAGGTTTCTAACCGGGATAGCAGATTTTTTTCTTGACTGGAAAAAGGAAAACGAATCGATCGTTATATTGTCTCCGCATGATGATGATGCCCTATTAGGAGCAGGATACATGATATATGAAGGATTGAAACATCATGCTAAGGTAAATATTATAATTTTTCATAGCGGAAATGCGGGATATAGCAATCCATCTTTAAAAAAAGAAATTGTAGAGATCCGTAAGAAAGAGACGATTCAAGCATATAAAGCAATTGGTGTTTCTGAAAATCATATAATGAGGTTAGATCTACCAGATTTCAGTGGGATGAATTATCTCGGCTGGTATGGTCCCACGAGTGAAAAAAAAGACAATAAGATTGGGAAATTTGAGGAGATATTAACATTACTAAGACGACTTAAAACAACCAGACTATTATTTGCAAACGATTACCGAGAACATATGGATCATAGTGCTGTTGCCTATACTGGTATGTTTTATGGACCTCAAGTGGGAGATCCCGTTGTAGTGGATTGGGCAAAACCTTCAAAAATTAAAAGTTATATGCAGTATTCGGTGTGGAGTAAGTTTGAGAATTTGGCGGATAGAGTTTTAATCGCTAATGATGAAGAAGAAATGACCATAAGAAAGGGAATTATGAAATGGAAGAGCCAGTTAGATATTATTGGTGGAATTTTACAAGTTCGTGAAGAGCGAAAAACTGAAACAGATGGCTATATTGAAGTATATAAAACGGTGGATCCGCGCCCGAAAATGAATTATCAAACATATAAATCTATATTGAACGAAATATAGGCGATAATGAAAGCAAGTGATTTCCATGAAGAAAAAAAAAGTTCTATTAATCTCCCCCCATCCCGATGATATTGAATTTTTTGCATCAGAATTATGCATGCAGTCCATAAAAGCCCGTTATGAAACGCATGAGCTTATTTCATGCTGTGATGAGTATGGAACCACTCGAAATCAATTTAAAGGAAAACGAATTCGCCGAATTCGTCGCTTAGAAATGTTAAAAGCCGCAAGACATTATGGAGTCGATGAAAAGGGGAACCTATTGTTGAAATTACATTGGGCCAATTATATCGATGGATTTGTGCCTTTTAATCGACAATCAGTTGAGCGTTATAAAAAATTCATATTGCGACTAAAACCAGATATTATTGCGGGTCCAGCCCCCTTTATTTATTTCGATGGGCACAGAGATCATATTGCGACTGGAAAGAATTACTATTACTCTTTGGAATCAATACCTAATTCTCAACGGCCGGCAATTATGCTGTTTTACCAGACATTAATGCCACAGATCTTCATTAAATCCAAATATCAGAAAGAAACTAAAAAAGCTTGGTTATCTCATTCAAGCCAGATGGAGTTCATGATTAATTTCTTTAGGCGCAATAAAAATCTGCTTTATATATCCCGACTGATTAAAAATCATGCTACAAAAACGGCTGAGGCATATCGATTGGTAAAATTCGATAGATCGATTCGTAAACCCAAAGGAATCGCAAAAATATTGTTTGAGATTATTTTTGATGATTACGGATGGGGAGACAGTGATCCCGATTTATTTATACCAACTCCTGAAGAGCTTGGTTTGGACATGAATCCCACTGATGAGATTGTCTGAATAAAATCCGGATATGAACTAATAGAAAATTAAATCAAATGTAGAGAAATCGATAGAAAAAAAAGCAACGGATAAAATAAAAAGAAATCGATAGAAAAAAGAGAAAAAAAATCAGAATAGAGCTTAAGCATTGTAACGCCGATTGGTAATGAGGAGATATAAGAAGAAAAATGCTCCAAACACAAATATTCCAATATCTGCCCATGTAAGGAAGCTCGTCCAATCAACAGCAATACCAGACGCTAAATTTACAATTATTGCCGAACTACTAACCATAATCACGCTAAGGACCATGATTGTCATTCCCCAAGCCCATTCTTTTTCCTTCATCAATCCAACTCCAGAAATAAAGCACCATAACCCAAGCACTATGTTAATTAACCCAGATTGACTCACCATACTATCTCCGACTTCTCCGACATGCGTTAATATTTCTGCTAAATATGTTGGTAAAAGACTTGTATATCCTAATTCACCAATAACGTAAAATGCTCCTTTAACAATCAATACAGAACCGATAATCATGAAAATCGTGCTTAGTGTTCCGCTAAATAACTTCCCTTTACCGAATTTCTTTTTCATTTCTTCGTGTCTTTTTTCCATTTCTTCTTGCTTTTTTAATTCCTCTGCTAATTGTTCCTTTACTTCTTCGGCTTCTTTTACCTCAAATCGGCTAAATCCCTTCCTGTTATGATTGCGATCAAGCGAATGCAAATACATTACCTCTATATAGGTCATATTTAAGTCGTTTAGGACCAGAGCCGCAGTGAATCCTCCTATCCAGTAAAATAATCCTGCACCCACGGTGATCAAAATATACATATCCCAACCTGTATATTGTGCAAGCAATGCACCGAGGAATCCGCCCAAAATACCACTGAGAAATACACTCATCCATTGCATCAATCTAAATAGCATATTAACATTCGATTTCTTAATATATAAGTCAGGAGTTTTCTTAACGATAAGTTTAATGGAATTAACCAAAGCAGGAATAAATTTTTTATCGGTGACGATTATTGCAGGCATCGTGAAGAAGTTTAGACCAAACCAAATTCTTTCATGAATCGGCAATTTTTTCTCTTTAATCTCGGCTTTTCCTCCCTTGGTTTCAATCTCCTTTTTCTTTTTATCAAATGCCATTGGATTGACAGCACGCAGTTCTGATGTGACTTTAGCAGCGTCTAAGATATTCTTAACTTCGACTTCGCCTTTAAACAATTTTCTAATAAACTGGATCATATGGATGATTGTTGTACTAAATGCATAGACCATCAATTGCCACCATCTTTTTCCAACCGTCTTTGTAGCTAACCAAATTCTCGGACGTCCGCCGCGATAATACTCGTGGACCATCAACATTTTAATACCCAAGGTCATATAAATGATGATAAATGAAATCATAACGAATCCAACGGACGCTAAAGCATACAACCATACATCCGTGTTTTTCACGACCCATGTTCCAATTGTAACTTGAGTTTCGTAGATATCAAGGAATGACACACACGTAATACCGAAATGAAACACAGCAAGCAAGATCAGAATAATTGTCTGGAATATCTGGGGCACAATCAAACCTCTTATTTTATAGACCGTCTCGCTACTGATTTTCACAAATTTAACTGCAAGATTTAATCGTTTGCGCCAGATGGTAATTACAAGTATTTGCAACGCAATAGGAATGAGAAAAATCCATTTATAATCCCAATCCCCTACAATATAGAAAAGATATCCAAAGATACCAATTTGAATAAAAACACTGCCATAGAGAAATATCTTTGCTAGCTTGCCAAATAAACGAACAATAAAGTATGAAATATTTAATGTAATGAGCCATATTCCAATAACCAGATATATTACATTCGGTCCATAGTCTTTTATATAACCAGCAACAAGTTCCCATTCTTCTGTAAGACCTGTGAATACATTTACATCAATATAGAGATATAAATGATATAAATTCCATATTCCATAAAGCACAAAAGCTACCATCATTGCAGCCACGATCACTTTGGCAATTGCATCTAAGCCCCGACCCTTATCAAAATGCCGATAACTATAAAGGTCAAAAACGGGCTCCCCATCCTGAATGGTATAATAATCCTCATATCGATCCGATTCGATAGTTTCCTTTGCTGCTGTAAATTTGTCTCCAACATCTAAAGGAACATTATATAGACTTAATACACTGTATGCTCGATATTTAAACAACAGTCCATCTGTTTTGTGACGATTTACATACATAACCAAATTACATAATCTTCTCGGTTTTAGTATGAATAAAATAAACCCGATTATAACAGGCACAGCACCATATAGATAATTAAGCGGAATGGTATCAAAAATCAGCTGTTCTTCTATCGGGATTACGTTGAAGAAGAATAATACACCAAGACCGATTGCAAGAACTCCAAATATATATTTCCACTTCTTCGTAAAGATAACTCTTTTCAGTTCTTCAATGTCTTCCCACTCAACCTTCGTATATTCTGCCCTAATTCCCTTTTCTGCGTCTGCCAATCTATGTTTGATAAATTTGATTAATTCTGCATATTTCCTAAAATTAAATGGACATATAATTATCATGAAGATAAAGCGAACGTATTGCATTCGAGATGCTTTATATTTCTGGCGCAAATACAAAGCCTCGTTAGAAATAGCCACGTCTATCTTCTTTCGACCAAAAATCTTACGAACAACGTACGTAATAATGAGTAGTATTAGTTGAATTGCAAAAATGGCAATTAAAACACCTGCTAATATTTCTGTTGGTTCTAGGTTATTTATATTCGAGGGATCGTATAGGTTAAAACCTTCGATGTTTGTTGTGATAAAATCAATTAGGCGTAATGTTGGATTGATTAAAATCATTCCATCTGCCGTAATCAATCCTGCATTGTACAAGGGAAGGATAACAAATCCGACACCGAGAATAGTATAGAAAATACCACGAAAGAACGATTGCCATCCTTTATATCCAAGTAAGATGAGAATTACAACCGGCAAAAGGAATGCATTAATCGTTTTATCATAATTCGTTGTACCTTGTTCATAGATTAGATACAGGACCAGTGCGTAAATAAAAGAATATAAAAATAAACCTGATGGTTCAAATATATTAGCACGTACCCAAGATTGTTCAAAACTATGTCCAAAAGAGCGAAACTCTTCCTCTAGCAGCGGCTTCTCTCCCCCTTCAGTATCATAAACAATATGCTCATGGTTTTTATCCAACCAGCCGTAGTCTTTTGCTACTTCCATCATTATTTCTGATTTCTCTTCTGTCATTTTCAACAAGAAAAATATTGTTCTCTGAATTCAAAAATATTTGTCATCAATACTAATTTATAAGATTATGGAGGAGAAAACAAAAAAAATAAAGGAATAATTAATATATATGCTGACGGACAATCTTAAACGACAATATTGAATCATTCCGTTCACTAGCGGATAGTTAGACTAATGTCTTAGAGATAGTTAATTAATTAGTGAATTAATTAATAAACTAATTAAATTTCTAATAATTTCTAGGTCATCTATTGTAAATCTAATAAACTTTATATCAAGAAATATAGCAAAAAAGAACTATAGCAAAAAAGAAAATATGTGATTCTATGGGTTTAAAAGAAATGCGTAGGCTGGACAAATTAGACAATAAAATAATCCAATTCCTCCAGAAGCTACCCAATATGACACACAGCGATATAGCAAAGGAGATAGAGAGGTCGCAACCCGCAGTCGGAGCACGCGTTCATAAATTAGAAGAAGAAGGAATTCTCACATTAGAGTATGGATTCAATTTTAAAAATGCCGAGGGAATTCATATCGTTAAATTGGATGTAGTCACCAGCGAACCTAATAAAGTCTTAGAAATAACAAAATATTGTCCCTTTGTCTTGAATTGTCTGAAAATGAGCGGTGTTAATAATCTACTCATTTTTATGATTTCTACGGATCTAAACAAAATTGATAAAATTATCAATCATCAATTTAGAAATAAACCGCATATTGAAAGCGTGAAAATGGAGATTGTAACAGAATTTCAAAAGGACTGGGTATTTCCCATTAACTTTAAAATATATAAACTTGATCCATGCAGTAAATCCTCATGTAAAGATTGCGCTTTCTCTGATTAATTAAGTTTTTTTTTACAATCGCTATCATCTATTTAAGTGAGAATAATAAATGAAGATAATCTGGTAATAAAAGATAGGAAAGTCTCTATTTTTATCAAATTATAAAAACCCCAAAAAGTGAAAGCTAAGATTAAAAATAAGCTCCCCATTAAATCCTATTATTTTACCATTATCTTCATTCTCTTTAAAAAAATTTATTTCAACTTCATTTAGATTACATACTTCTATCTTTATTCAAAGCCATTTCATATTAAAATATCTTTTTATTTGTATAAAGCCCCATAAATACATTATAACGGGCAGATAACCAAAATTTTCTTTAATGGCTAATTACAGACTTATATAACATGTCAAAACAGCTGATCATTTTTCTTCACGGATACGAAAGTTCAAATCAAGGGTTTAAAGCCAATTTAATTCGCAATACTTTTAAGAATACGTTAATACCGAATTTTGAAGGGGAATTATCAGGAAGAATGAAAAAGCTGGATAAAATTCTGAAAGATAAATCCAAGTTAATCATTATAGGGTCAAGCTTTGGAGGTCTGATGGGCAGTTTATATGCTTTTAACCATCCAACAGATGTTGAAAGATTGATCCTCTTTGCCCCCGCACTTTCATCACCTTTCTTAGATCAGGATTTAAATTTTGATCCAATTGATATTCCTGTTATTATAATTCATGGAAAACATGATACAGTTGTCCCTTTGGATCCAGTCAAAACATTTTGTAAGAAATACTTTAAAAATTTATCTTATAATGTGGTCGATGATGATCACAGACTTCATAAAACGAGCGAAAGTCTTGATTGGGTTAAGTTAGTATCCAAAGGTAAAATCGTTCTCAAGAATAATAAAAAAAAAATAAATTAATTCAAGGATAAGATTTCTGATGGGTTCATTTGCAAATTTTACAATTGGCGGAATATCGCTCATAGTGTTTAGTATTATTGTTAATGTGCTAATTGTTTTCTTTTTAGTGAATTATCAAAAGAATATCAGACGTTATCAGACGATTAAGGCAATGCTTTACTTGTCTATATATCCCTATGTCTTTGGCATGATAGTAATTATTGTAGTCCTTTATAATGAATACAACGCTATATTTTATGAACGGTGGCCGGGTCCCTTCTGGTATATTGTTATAACGGGTTATGTTATTCTTATAGGAGACATTTTGCTATTAATTGCTTATTTTGGTAAATTATGGTTGTTGAGGTTGAATTATCGCTTCAAACATAATTGGGGACCATATTTGGTTCAGACTGCCGAACCGCATCATAGTGTTAAAATAATATGGAAAGGGAAGCTGAAAAAAGGAGAAAAACCCATTGAATTAATTGGTGTAAAAGATTATAAAACTCAGATTTGTAATATTCAAGATAAAAAAGCAAGCTGGGTTCGAGGACTGCGACAAGCGATCATTTCTGGATTAGAACCCGATACTGAATATGAATATACTATAAGAAGATCGAAGAGTTTACTTTCATTTCTATTAGATTCATCAAATTATGAAACTGAAACATATAATTTTCATACTTTAAAGGAGCCTTTTCTGGCTCGAAAAAATCAAAAGGAAACAAATATATCATTTCTTGTAATAGGTGATATGCATGCCGGCGGTCATAATGTTGGACCATTAATTTCTATCATAAAAAATCACCATAAAGAAGTTGATTTTATTATCACATTAGGAGATATTGTGAGTGATTCAAGGTACATTGCACATTTTAAAACTTATTTCGGACAAATGAGAAATATTGTTTCCCAGATCCCTATGTATTATTGCACGGGGAACCATGATGGATTTACGAAGAGCGGTTATTATAATCTTACAACCATTTTTCCACAACCTTATGTTGATAGAGAAACAGGCGGCTATTTCTCCCAAATTATTTCCAACAACTTATTTGTATTTTTAGATGTCTATAATGCTGGCACGAATTTTGAAAAAATAAATAAAGAACAAGAAAAATGGTTGGAATCTGAGATAAGCGAGGCATCAAAAAATCCAAATATCATAAATATCTTTCTTTTCATGCATAATCAACCATTTGCACGAATCGAAAAAGAAATACATCCCGATCTCGGACCAATTTTAGAACCAATGATAGAACGCCACAAAAAAATCAAGGTTGTGTTTGGCGGACATTATCATAGTTTTAAAACTAACGTAAAGGACTATGGAGATCATAGCACATTCTATATCGTTACCGGGGGAGGCGGCGGGAAAACCAGCTATGGCATGAGTAAATATTTAGGGAAACATAATCCTTATCTGTATGAAAAAGAGCACAAGAGAATAAAACACTTCATGCGAATTGACTTAAATATTAAAGATACAAACGATTATCAGACGATATCCATGACTGCTTTCGACTGGAAGAACAATGTTCTTTGGTACAATGTAATTGGTGATTAAAACACAAAAGTAATAATGGAGATTCTGGAATTTAAAAAAAGAATTGTGAAAAGTGAAAAAAGAATCGTAAAAAGTGTGGATGCGATGAAAAAGGATTTTTCCGCGATTATGTTGCCGTTAGGGACACGTGCAGGGGTAATTCCCGTAAAGCATGCCGAAGCGACCGCCTTCTTGTTAAAGATAATTGAAGAAGATTCTGAATATCAGATTCTGTTCGATGCGGGAAGCAAGCGGATATTGAATAAAGAATTTATCAATCCTGCAAAAATTATTGCGGTATTTCTCTCTCATGCTCATTTAGACCATACAATGTATTTAGGACGATTTTTGAGGTTTCTTAGGCGATCAGGTCGAAAAAAACCTCTTTATATTTATTGTCATAACAACGGATGGAAATCATTGAAGTGGTGGATTCGCCTTTTTTGCTGCCGGATCCCTGAATTTGTATATCATATTCCCATAGACTTAGAAATTTATAATCCCTATCTAAAAACCCATAAGAAAGATTGTAAAACGGATTTAACACAAATTTCAAAATTAAAAGCGTTAAAAATAGGAAAACATCTGATTATGAATATAAGAGCAGCCCCCGCACTGCATTGTGTAAGTTCCGTTGCGTATCGAATTAATATAAGAGGAGATCGTGAACATCTTGACTTTGTTTTTTCTCCAGATACCTCTTATAATTCTATGCATTTAATTCCATTTGCCAAAAATGCTATGTATTGGCTTTTAGATAGTGCCTTTGCAAAAGAAATAATAGATGAAAGGTATGATCGGTTTCTCGAACATAAACGCGGGGGCGAAATTGTATGCCACTCTGGACCTTATTATTCGGGTAAATTATGTCAGCAAGCCAATGTCGGTACTTATATCATGATTCACTATATCTGGAATCGATATACAGAAAAATTTGAAGATACGGAAAATGCGTTAACCACTCGAGCAAAAAGGACTTTTGACGGTAATATCATTGTTTCTTTTGATTTAGTTCTAATAACTTTAAAATTGAATATAAAATAAGCGAAATTATAATTTCGAAGAAATAAGATCTCCATCGGCGGCGAACAATATTATAGCATTTATTAATGCACTCTTAACATCTTTTGGACTGGTATTCCTTGCTGAGCTCGGGGATAAAACCCAGCTTGTTATATTAGCGTGTGCTGCAAAGGGATATTCTGTAAAGAAGCTTGCATTTGGGGCAATTGTGGGTTTTGCAATCATAGTGATTTTTGGTGGTTTAATATCTTCTCTCATTACATTATATATTGAATTAAAATGGATAAAAATTGGAGCAGCGATTATTTTCATTGGTTTGGGGCTATTTCAAATGATTGCTTTAGTTAAGATTAAAGAGAAAGACAAACACGAACAACAAGATGAAATATCTCCCGTTGGTTCCAC
Source organism: Promethearchaeota archaeon (assembly GCA_014729055.1). Lineage (GTDB taxonomy): Archaea > Asgardarchaeota > Lokiarchaeia > Sigyniarchaeales > Promethearchaeaceae > WJKO01. The sequence goes on from WJKO01000847.1 coordinate 12,713, forward strand.
AGATATTGTAAATAATTTTTGTGAGGATAGGGCTGGAGTCTCTAAAAAAAAGAAAAGCGCATTTTTTACAGGATTCGTTGCTATCTTGGCTATGGAAATGGGAGATAAAACACAAATCATGACGATAATGTTAGCGGCATCTTCCGAGTCAATGCCTGCTGTATTGATAGGATCTTGGATTGCATTAAGTTCACTTGCTCTATTTGGGGCATTCTTTGGCAAATGGTTGTCTGAGAAGGTTCCAAAAAAGATTATGGATTGGGTCGCTTCATTTCTCTTTTTATTTATAGGATTGGTTCTTCTCATTCAGCAATTAATTATTTAATGTATTTTGCTTAGATTTCATATAAAATTTCTCATGAAAACGTTTTTTGAACTTTGTATGTCGGAGTAATTGGAACATATATATAGCAAAGGGGATAATTTATTAGACGTAGAAAGAACTTACTTAATCAAGAAAGTGGTCATTGTGTTGAGAAAAATATATAGAATGAGATGTATGTTTGTTGTAATTATCATTAGTATTATTGCAACTCTTCCACCTGCTAGCCCAGTTGAGAACGCTTCTGAAATTAAACAGACTGAAATATCAACGACTGAGGAATGGCATGAAGAAATCGGATTTAGAGATAATAATTTTGGATTTAGTTTTTTTGATAAGGATGGGAATACGTATATAATAGGAGAAGAATATTCTGGTTCTTCACAACTTGTTTTTTTTAGTAAATATCTAAAAAATGGTAATTTGGATTTTGATGTATCAGCCGTAGATTATACGAATAATTCTTTTGAGCAAGCAATTCAATTTGAAGATGGAACGACCGTTATTTCCACCTTTAGTTGGACGGGTACGGAGACCAATGTTACGAAACTTTTTGGATATGATATAGATGGAGAATATGTATTTGAGAAGACGATATATGCGTCAGATGAAATTCGTCCTATTCATCTGTATAAGATTGGTCATGAGTATTTTGGGATTGTATTAGAAACGTTCAATACTATGACGGCACACAATGAGATAAGCATTAAGATATATGCTATAGATGGGACTGAACAAAATACATATGATTTTACAGATTCTCAAGCAGATGTTACTTTTGAAGACTTAGTTGTTATTCCTGGATATCGATTCATGGTCGGAATAAAATACGAACCCGAAACAGGTTTTTCCTATATAGAATTTGAGTTATATGATGTGCTACAAAGTGCTGTGCAAGCAGCGGTAACAGCAATGGCAACTGGTGATGATATAGACTGTGTTGGTATGGTAACAAATCAAATGGACAAAATATTTGTCAGTATTGAAGAAATAATCGGTTCAAAGACAACAGCATCTCTCCGTTCAATTGTAATTGGTCAAGATAGCTGGTATAATCAATATACTATGGAAAATACAGGATATCAATATTCCGTTGAGGATATGGAAATTACACCATATGATTATCTACTTTGGGTTGTTAGCGAAGACAGCACATTTGGTAAAGAAATATATTGGTGCAGATTTAATACCAATTCTTTCACGCAATATAGCATCGGATCAACATCTGAGTTAACTAAAGATGGTGATGTAAACTATCTCGCGTCTGATATTTATTATAATGATTCTGCCGCAGTTCTCTATTATTATAATGTATCGGGGCAATTGAATGCAAGAGTCTCATTTCTAAACGACTATGATGAATCTACATGGCATAGAGTAATTTTCTCGGGCATAACAGATATATCTATGTTTTATTCCGGGCTTTTAACGATCACGGGTAATGCTACGGTACAAGGATCTCTAATAGGTGACACAAAAAGTTGCATTTATTCTATTAATGCTGATACTGGAGACATAAACTATGCGCAAGACCTCGTGGAAGGAACTTCTATCTTGAGTATGTCTCTTATAAGTGGATCTCAATTGCTCTACGGAGAGATTTATGATGGAAATCAATATGATCCTGCATTATATTTGTTAAATCCATCAGCAATAAGCGAATATTCAACAACTACGGATTTAGGTGGTAATGAATCCATTGTTATGAGCTATTGTTTAGACAATACTTTATGGTATATAGCACTCGAGCATGGCAACTGGGGCTCCTCTTTAGAAACAATTCATGTTTATTGTTTGACTCTCGATAAAACCCATTTCGGTCTATGGAATGATTATGGAAGATATAATCCACGCCCCTCACCACCTCTGACAATATCTGATACTAATTATCAGCAAGCGGAAAGTCTGATGAAAAAGATGGATTATGATGGCACAACGTATTATTTAATTGAAAATATATTGATCGATCTCAAATACTATAAACGTAGTGCACCTTCTGACGGAATTTTTGTTCAGACATATTTCCGACATCGAATCCATATAGACCATTGTATACTCAAAAATGTTGTGGCTTCTGATGATTGGATGGCGGCTATCAGACTTTCTACCGAAGACGACGCAATCATAAGTAATTGTACGTTAGACCATGGATATCCGTATGGATTATTGTTAGATGATACTAACGATATCATCCTTAGCAATAATATCATAAAAGATTTTGATCAAGGTGTATATATGCATTCTTCCAGTGACAATATATTCCAAGAAAACAGCATACTCCTCAATACACAATCAGGAATTTATATCGCAGAGGGTTCAAACCGGAACCAAATTTTAGGAAATGATTGTAACTATAACGGTAAATTCGGCGTATATTGTACGGGAAATGATAACGTCATTCGAAATAATGATCTCTGCAATAATGGGAAGGCGGGCGGGTATTCTGCTGTATTTAAGCCTAATACATGGGAAAATAATGAATGTGAAGGGATCGGTCCGCGTCTAAGTCAACCAGGTCCTATGATTGGTATAATATTGTCCTTGGTTGCTGTTGCGATCTCATTTATTGTCGTATTAAGAAAAGTAAAGAAAAGAAAAGCCAAATAAATCATTTAGACAAATCGGCTCTTCTTCAGAAAATTCCAATTTTAATTTTTTTATTTATTATATTCTCCATTATAATTTCTCTATGCTTGATCCCATCCCCCGTTTTTACGGAGTTTATCGACTTCGATTTTAGCCATATTTTGTAACGCTTGATAATCAGTCTTTTGCACTCGATTTAAAGGCATGTCATTATAATCCAAAATTACGACGTGTTCTGGTCGCTTGTATGCTGCTATGTCCTTAAAGGCCTCATTAACCTCTTCCACGCTAATCTCTTTACCTTTTTTCTTTTCTATAAAGAGAATGATTGCCTCCGAAAACACCTCGTGTTTCATACCGATAACACCAACATTCTCAGCTCGTTCTTTAAATTTGTTGATGGCAAAATCTTCGACTTCACCGGGAAAAACTTGGTATCCCTTAGGTTTTATGACTAATTTTTTTCTGCCCTCCAAGTGTAATCCGTCATCATCATACGATCCTAAATCTCCAGTATAACACCAACCATCATTTGAGATAGTTTTCTTCGTATTATCTTCATCATTGACGTATCCTAAAAAGACTTGTGGTCCCGAAAAACATATATTTCCGATTTCTCCTTTTTTTAATTCTTCTCCCGCATTTCCGTCCTCTTTCATAGGTGCTCTGATAGAAATAGGTGTGATCGGCATATCGTAACCAATCCCTGCGAGAATATCATCCACTGTACCGTCTAAGGGAGTATACGTACAAAACCCAGATAATTCAGTTAGACCAAGTCCAGTCCCGAATCTTGGAGCCATTAACTTTAATTTTTCAAGGAATGGTCGGCTAACGGCTTGACCGCCATATAATGCAAACTTCAACGATGATAAATCATATGTATTATAATTAGGAAGCCGCCATTCTAAATTAAATAGTGCGGGGATTTGACCGAATGTTGTAACTTTATATTTTTGGATGGCTTCTAAACTTAAATCTGGTTTGAATATGTCAAGTACTACACATTTACTGCCAAAATACCACGGGGTCATCAATTGCTCACTCTGACCACCGACATGACTCGGAGGAAGATTTACAAGCATCGTGTCTTTATCAGAATTCATTTTAAATCCCCAGCCGAGACATAAATTCTGAACAGTAATTCCTCGATGTGAAAGTAACGCAGGTTTTGGGAAACCCGTACTTCCAGTCGTATATATTACCATGCATCCATCTGTTTCTTGAATATTTTTGTGTACTTCCTTATATTTATCTATTAGATCCTCTTTCTTACCCGCATCTACTGCCTCTTTCAATTCCATAGATTCTTTTGCAAATTGCCAAGCACAAACTATTTCTGCATCAGTCGTCTTTTCCATTAGTTTATCAGGATGGCTGAATTGAACAAACCATTCGACACAATCAACATTGTCTCTAACAACTTCAGCTAAAGTCTGAAAGTTTGCTCTATCTGTTTCTCCAAGATGTGCATAAACCCGTGCCTTTACTTTCTCAATACATTTAATAATCTCAGTCGGCTTTAATCGCAAGTCCAAAGGAACTATTACTGCACCAATTTTGAAACATGCATATTCAAGAAATATATGTTCCGGGAAAAACGGAAGAGATGTTGCTACAAAGTCTCCTTTCTTTATACCCATATCCAATAATTTATATGCTATAGATGTTGCAGCATTATTGACTTGCTCCCATGTAAATTTTTGTCCCGTATCGGCTGAAATTAACGCGATCTCCTTTGGTCTCTCGTCCGCCCATTTTTCTATAACTTCATGGACCAGATGCCTGTCGAAATAATCTTCGTCATATATTTTAAACGTAATTTGCGGTATTCCATTCTTATATTCTGGTTTTATCACCATAATAATAACCTCTTATTTTTCCCCCTTCATTTTATCTTCAAGTTTCTTGATACGTTTTTCCATTTTCTTCATTTTCTTATAGATCTCCGCGTATTGATATTTCTCCAATTCTTTCGATCGAGGAATATAACAATCCGGGAAAAACTCTTTAAGCTGGGCTCTACTAGGCTGTTCCCCGTATTCGCATATTTCAAATGCTTCACCATGTCTTGGCTTCTTCTTAAAACCCTTTTTCCATAATTTTCGATAGTTAGACATAATCCCTGAAAACACATGTTCTAATAATAATTCCAGTATCTGATATCGCATATTGATATCGTAATCAGGTGGAACAAGATCCTCTTGATTCATTGTCCACGGTAGCCACTCCATCATTTGACTCTCGTGATTGATGAGTGCTGCCGCCTTTTCTTTATAGACATCTGTAATATCTACTAATACATTAGGAACAAACGGATATGGTTTTTCAAAACTATCGTAGGAATACATGAATACTGGCATCTTTCTAGACTCAGGAATAGGATACTCCGGAAAATAATGCGGAACTATTAACATATAAGATGCATCCATAACCAATTGAGAGGTATATCTATGGTCTCTATGATAATCATTTAACCGATGAGTAATCACTAAATCCGGATCATATTTTCGGATAACTCCAATAACTTTCCCTAAATTTTCATGAGTTACGTACACACAGCCATCGTTGATATTTAGACATTCATATTCAGCACCAAGCGCGTCCGCAGCAGCTTGTGTTTCCTTGAGCTCACGGGCTGCTAAGTCAATTGGACCCATTGTTTGATGTCCCATATTACCATTTGTAAGACTTACATATTTCACACGATGCCCGCGCTTTGTCAGTTTAAGAGCAAGACCCCCTGTTAGTAAATCTGGATCGTCTGGATGAGCGCCGACAACCATTACCTTTAATATTTTCTTCTTTTTCTCGTCTCTTGGATAGATCCAAGAACATCCTAATGGCCATATATCTTTGTCATATTCTACGTTGCTCATATTTATCGAGTTAAGATTATTTTTAATATTAAATTAATTTACTTACTCATCAAGAAATAAAAAATGGTGTATAGAGAAAATGGCGGACATGGGGGTTTTTGGGCAAAACGGAATTGATCGTATTGGAAGTTATTATGAAAAACCATTGTTAACATCTCATCAATATAAGATACTTAACGCGGCGTTTAAAAAGGGATTTTACAAAATTCCAAGACAAATTAATAAGACAGAACTGGCAGAGCAATTTGGAGTATCCAAGTCTGCTATATCCGAATCAATAAGGAGAATCCATAAACGGCTTGTCGAAAAATACCTGCAGACTGAATAAAATGAATAAAATGATTAATTTGTAACTCCAAATTAGAATGTAGGTTAGTTTCTTGTTTTAAAATGTCTATTCAGACCTTTTTAAGATCATCCTTATTAGAA
>WJKO01000848.1 GCA_014729055.1 Promethearchaeota archaeon
TGATATAAATAGATAAATTAAAAAAGAAATCATAATTTTTCCTTGATTAAATCGAATAATTTCATTTTAATAGCGTTGGAGGGCATTCTTAGAACATCATTATCTATTATCAATCCTTTCAGCTGATCAAAATTATCCATTATAAGTTCAATCAAATCAGTTTGCCTCATTTTTAATAAAGATGATATATACAATACTTTCAAGTTATCTGAGAGATTTAAATAACCATAAAATTGTTTTAATTCTTTTGAAAAAGATTCGATGTCATATTCATTAGAATTTAAAAATCCAGTTGGTATTTTATCGTAATCCTTAAATAATTCTTGAATTTCGTTTTTAGATGAATTCATGCATCTATTTACTATTGTCTGGGAAAGATTTTTCATAGAAACAAGTGCTTTTGCAGTCGGTAAATAAATTTTCTTATGAAAATCCTCAATCAGTATTAATGAAACTTGTTCCAACAATTTGGGTTCATTAATTACCGATAGATTGTCTGCAATGGTCTCTCTCACATGATCATCTTCATCATGTGCAAAACGAATAAGAAGTCTTGGAGTAGGCTCTTTTAACTTAATCAACCATTCAACTATTATCCGTCGAATTCTACGTTCTCCATCGTTAGCTAATACATTAATGAGTTTTAAATTTGGACTGACTTGTCTGACGAGATATTGTGCAACTTCGGATTTAATATTGTAGTCCTCATCGTTTAGAAATCGATACAGAAGATTTTCATCTGGTTCGGCATTTTGAAGTAACCAATTACATATTATAAGTCGAATACTACAATCAGAATCTCGTGCAAATTGTTCAATTTGGGATTGATTTGGATTTAATGATTTCACTAACCATAATACAATTGTTTTTCTTACATCTGAAGATTCATCTTTAGAAAAGATTTGAATAATTTGTTTATTTGGTTCTGCTTGATTCAAATTCCAATTTGAAATTAAAATCCTTATTGAAGAGTCTTCATCTTTAGTAAACCTTGAAATAAGGGTTTTATCGGGATTCAACTGTTTAATCAACCATTTAGCGATGATTTCTCTAATTGATTGCTTGGAGTCATTTGCTAAAATATTGATTATCTTGTTATCAGGATTTAATTGGGACACTAACCAATTTGCTATAATAACTCGAATTTGATAATTTTCGTCTCTAACAAATTGTTCAATTAATTTTTTATTGGGATTTAGAGGACTGACAACCCAATTTACAATAATCTTCCTCACATCACTATCTGTATCTATTGAAAGTTTTTCTACAAGGGATGAATCTGAATCATCTGAGAAATAATATACAAAATCTTCACTATTCACTTCATGCTTTGAAATTACCCATTCTGAAATTAACATTCTACATTTTCTAAATGAGGATTTAACTAATCTTTTTATTATTATTTCTGCGGGATTCTCCTGTTTTAAATAAATTCTAATGAATGATTCCAAAATATCTTCTTGATTAGAATTGGAAATTGCTTCTATATACTTAGGATCAATCCGATCATATCGTTTAATCCATAGAATTATCCTTTCTCTAACTTCGTTGTCTGTATCGTTTAATATAGCACGTAACTGATCAACTTTTATATCATCTTGCTCAAAAAGCCATTTTGCATAGGAATTTCTTACATTCCAATGGTCAAATTGGGAGATAAAGAGCAAAAATCGGTTTTTAACTTTTATTTTATTTTCTTCTGATAAAGAAGATTGCGAAATAAGGTTTAAAACTTCATCAATCTTCTTATAATCCTCTCGAATCTCCGAAAAGATTCCTAGATTTTTATCAATTGGTTTATCTTCCCATTGAATAATCTCTTTGGCTAAATTCATCCCATTTAAAGGTTCTTCCGTTAATTTTCCCGTTAATTTTCCCATTTGAATAATCTCTCTTTGGCTAAAGCCATTTGTTCTGGAATTTTATACACTCTATTTTGTTTTAATCTACTCAATATCTTGTTGAAAATACTAATAAAATTTTTGAAAGAAAACAAAAGATAAGAAGAATCCAGACATTTGCCTCCCTTGTTTGCGGCATATATTTTTAGGCTATAATGGAAAGAGTCGCCATAACATAGCATAACATAGATTCAGTAGAATAAACAATTAATATCAATATACTTTAAGAATGTATATAATATTTCCTAAATTAAATATTAAATATGATTTTCTCTATGTAGTGATATATGGGTTTAAAAATATTTTTCAGCCACGTTATGAAAGACGGACCACTCTTCGATATTGAGAATCTGGCTGCTATATTAGAAGCAAAACCCGAAATCGACGAAACGATTTTATGCGAAAAAGCCGATCTTGATCATATTATCTTGTTTATGGAACAATCATTAAAGCGAACGGATGTTTTAGTTCTATTTTGCACGCCTAATACTCAAAAGTCAAAATATGTCGAGTTAGAATGGACCGCCACTTTAGACAAAGGGATCCCGATTGTACCGTTTTTTGCGGATAAAAATGATATTCCTACACTTGTCTCTCCGTATGAGGGTGTGGAGTATAGCCCGTTTAAAACAGAAACCAACGGTAAAAATTTGTATACCATAATCAAGAAAAAATGTAGCATTAAATCGAAAAAATCGATGGTAAAAAAAGCACAGAGTAGCGATATAAGCACGTTAACGAAGAAATATAATATGTATATTCGACTCGGAAATACAGAAGTAGAGGAAAATAATTACGAATTAGCAGAAAAATATTATAAAAAGGCAATCAATGTTGCTGAAACTGAATTATATGAATATGACCTCCTGATTAAAGCAAAGAAGTTAGTTAAAAAAATCAATACATATCAAGATATTGAGGAGCAGGAAAAGAATTATCATGGGATTAAGTTGTCACCGGCAGAATGCACCGCAATGATGGAATTGGAGTCGCTGGTGGGAAAGAAGATCCCCAACGTATCGAGAGTAAAATACGATACATTTGGATTTGCTGCTTCGGACAGCCATATAAAGCAGCTCGGACTTTATCCCAAAGGGTTATCCTCTCTCCCGGACACGATAGGTTCCCTCACATCACTCACAGAACTAAATTTGGGTAATAATAATCTATCCTCTCTCCCGGGTACGATAAAAAAGTGGCTGAAGCAATTGGAGAACAACGGCTGCACTATTTTAAGGTAGTTGCTATCTTTCATACCATCTTTGGCTAAGTAATTTATAGATAGCCCCGCGCAGTAAGGCGCTTCTATTTATCGACGCCCCAATCTCCTCTCATTTTGGGGTTGTGCGCCATTCGTTTCGTCCCGAAATCGGTGAACCATCAGATTTCCCCAAGAGCCTACATAATTTTCGTATATCTCTTCTTTTTGCACATAGGTCAATGTATTCATGCAAGAAATAAGGTGGTCGAGCAAAATACGGGAGGGACAATCCGAATTGCGGCACGATAATTGAAGTCCCGCGGGGTTCGTGTATTTGTAAAATGTTATAATCCCGCTCTCAAGTTGTTTCGTCGCTTTGGAACTTTTTGGTTTTTTGGACTGCTTGCATTGAATGTAGCACTTATCAGCAAATGCGCCGCATGTGGGGCATCGGGTCGATGAATAACGACTCGAACCCTGAAAACACGTATGCGGTGTGGTCCGAAA
>WJKO01000849.1 GCA_014729055.1 Promethearchaeota archaeon
ATATTAGCCTCTATTATGACGCTTAGAAAATCTTGAGCAGATTGCAAGATTTTTTCATAATAGAAACCACGACCTTCTTTTGTTAAAGATAGCATGTTTTTTTTACGATTACCTTTTGATGTAAGTTCTTTTGTTTCGATTAGATTTTTATGCTCAAGGCGTCTAATAATCTTATATACATAAGAAGCCTTGTTATGTGCTATAAATCCGTTGCGTGCTAAATACTTGTAAATATCGTAGCCATGAGTTGGGTTTAACTTAAGTCGCTTTAATATTTCAAATTCAATATTTTTAGAACTCATAGCTGATCTATAAGAAAACATCAAATATATTTAAGGTAGTATAGGAACCAATGATAGTATACAATAATACACTATGCAATATGACCACCTTTACTTAACTATGTTTCTATAATCACTAAAACAAATAGACTGATGAATATGCAAAATTAAAATAAAGAATTGGTTGTAATAATTGTCTAAAAACCCGCAGATCTTGATAAATCGCATGAAGACAAAGAAGGAATCAATCAAAGGTAGCGGTTCTGAATCTGATAAATGGATTATGCCCATCGTGTCGTTAATATTCATTGCCACATACTTAGTGCCTGCCTTTAACGAACGATACGGTTGGGGTTAACGCATGTCATATCCATTCCATTTGGTTAACCCTATGTTTTTTACATAACCAAGATCCAGTAACTCCTCCATTTTATACCATGTTTGCATGTAACTCTCATGTTTATATGGAACTGCATTGGGATTTCTGGTATCTCCATCGCAACCTGGAGGATGATGATTCGGAAACGGCCAATGTATTAAATATAAATCTAAATAATCTAATTTCAAATCTTTCAGCGTTTTTTCGCATGCAAGGATTACATCTTGGGGCGCATGTTTATCATTCCATAACTTTGATGTAATCCAAAGGCTTTTTCGCTCAATACCTGCATCGATAACTATCTTGAGTTTTTCACCGATCTCTTTCTGATTCCCATAAACGGAAGCACAATCAATATGACGATATCCCACAGATATAGCACCTTCAACTGCGTCTGCAATTTGATCAGCTGAAACATGGTCGGATCCAAACGTTCCGAGTCCTATTGCGGGAATCTCAGCGTCATTGTATAATTTCTTTTTTGGAATTCCAGATGGATTAATGCCATCTTTAGCTAAATGAAAAACTTGTTCTGATTTACTTTTTTTACTCATAATGAGAGGTTAATTGATTTTAGTTTTAGATTTTTAGATTTTTAGATTGTTTGCTAGGAAAAAAAAACTACTTATGCGAACTGTATTCTGATGCATATCGTTTAGAGAAGTAACGAAAAAAGTCTACGCGAGTTAAGGTTCTTCACCGAAAAAAGTATAAACAATTTTAAATTTTTGCTGAATAATTCATTATTAAAGTAAAACATTGAGTTTATAATAAAATACTTTTTATGTTACTTATATTCCTATATAGGATTGTTTGCTATGGTAAAATTAAATATTAGACTTACATCGGGAGGCACGATTAACCAAGGTCAAGTAACAAAGAGCGGCGGTAAATCTCTTCCTATGTATACGAAGCATGTGGGTTCGATTTTTTTAGATAAGGACGACTTTAATAAACTTCAAGTTTTTCCGATGACGCCGGTAAAAGTAAGAAGTGAATTTAATGAAGTAATTGTTTATGCTCAGATCTCCGCAGATGGTCCACATCCAGGTGTTGGATTTATTCCGAGAGGTCCGTGGTGTAATTTACTCGTTGATCCTTATACATATAGTTCGGGCTGTCCTATGTTTAAAGACACACCAGTTACAGTAGAACCTGCGGATTCACACGAAAAACCGTTAAATATGCCCGAATTAATGAAAAAATATTACATTGAGAAAGCAGCCTAATTTGGCTTCTTTACTGAAACTCTAATGAAGAGAATGAAAAGATTAAATCTAAAATTATTAAGATTATTCAGAATAAAGATTGAAATTTGATAGGTTCGATAATTATGGCTAAAGAATTAATTAAAAATGTCGTTTGCCCGTTTTGCGGTTCTGCATGTGACGATATTGAAGTAGAAGTCGAAGACGGAAAAATATTGAATGTATATAATGCATGTTCTGTTGGCACAGCTACGTTTTTTCCACAACCAGGTGTAAAGAGATTCAAAAAACCTTTATGGCGTGAGAAGAAAACGGATGATTTTCAAGAGATCGAATGGGAGACCGCATTAGATAAAGCTGCCGAGATATTAACTAATGCAAAGCGTCCTCTTATGTTTGGTTGGTGTGAGACAAGCTGTGAAACGATGAGAATGGGGACAAAAGTGGCAGAGTTAACTCAAAGTATTATGGATTCACAAATAACCCATTGTCATGGTCCTACTTTTCAGGCAATTCAGATGGTAGGAGAACCGACTTGTACATTGGGGGAAATTAAAAATAGAGCAGATGTCGTAGTATATTGGGGCTGTAATCCCTTAAATGGACATCCTCGACACCTTAGCCGTTATTCTTCATTCCCGCGCGGCTTTTTCAGAGAAGAAGGACGTCTCGGTCGTAAATTGATTGTAGTAGACCCTAGATATTCAGATACTGCAAAAGCAGCCGATCATTACTATAAGGTAAATCTGGGTGAAGATTATCTTCTATTCAATGCCCTTCGAGCGGTGGTTAATGGTGTGGAATTGGAACAAGAAGAGATTGCAGGCGTTAAGAAAGAAGACATCGTAAATCTAGCAGAAATGATGAAAAAAGCTGCCTTTGGTATAGTATTTTTTGGAATGGGGTTGACTCATAGTTTGGGGAAGTCTCAAAATATTGCGGGTGCAATTCAGCTTGTTCAATTGCTTAATGGTCCGAGTAAATGGTCAATTATGCCATTATGTGGCCATTATAATGTAAATGGATTCGCGCAAGTTATGTCTTGGACCGCAGGTTTTCCATATTCTGTTGACTTTTGCCGAGGAGCTCCAAGATATAATCCTGGAGAGTATACATCTATTGATATGCTCCAAAAAGGACTCATTGACGCAATGTTTGTAATTTCAGCAGATCCAGGGTCCCACATGCCTCAAAGAGCGGTGGAACATATGGTTAAGATTCCATTGATTGTTTCAGAAATGCATCCTACCTCTACAACTCAATTAGCAAATCTAATTTTGCCTGCAACTGTTAATGGAATTGAAGCTGCAGGTACTTGTTATCGCATGGATGGAGTTCCTCTACATATGACAAAAGTTGTGGATCCTCCTAAAGGTCTTTTTGAATCTGATACAGTTATGATGAAGAAATTATACGAAAAAGTACTTGCTCGTCAAGAAGAAGACTAGTTTTTTTTAATACCTTCTCCATATTTAAGATAATCTAATGCGTTGCTTGTTTGAATATATATTCATTTTTGGATTTCTCGAAAACCCAATCAATGTAATACCATTTTTCTTAGCCATATCAACACCTTCAGAAGTCGGGGCAGATACAGACACAAAAATTGGAATGTTTAACCGTGCTATCTTTGAGACCATCGGAGCGGATAACCTTCCAGAAGTAATAACAAATGATTCAGATAGATTCACACCAGAGATTAATGCGTTGCCAATAACTTTATCCAATGTATTATGCC
>WJKO01000850.1 GCA_014729055.1 Promethearchaeota archaeon
CTCTAAGTATATTAAAGCCATAAACTCTCAATCGTATAAAATGTTCATCTGCTTCATCTAATGGAAAGGGACGATTGATCCAAGATACATTCTTTAAATCGCTTGGTGGCCAATTTTTTTTTATGTGTGTTATATTGTTAGTTCCAAAAGGTATCGAAATACCTGCTAAATTCACGCCTCTAAATATATATGTGCAGCCATTCTCGCCAACAAATTGGTTTTCATTAATTTTTATGGAGGTCTTGACCGGTTGCTTTTTGATACCATGCAAGTTATCCATCTTCAATCTTTTTTTCATATATACAAATTCGCATTTTTTGATAATTTTTTATTTCTCACTAAGCATTAATTACATTTCGGTTTTTGTTGGGTTTACTTATTAGGTAAACGTTTACTTGATGCATCAATTTATAATATATTATTCGAATGTTACTTGTAAATTTAAAATGAATTTTAGCGTTTTCTCATAAATATATGAATGATTATTGATGTCTAATATTTCTATATGATGCATATTTAATAATTCTATATTATGCTTTAGTTTCGGATAAATAGTATAATTGATGGTTTATGCAAATCCGTCAAGATCCATCTAATGAATTCAATATGCATATTATTAGTGATATTTTTTTAAGAACTTATTAATTGAAAACCGCGGAAGGTTTTTTATTTCTCCTATATAGAAAAATGCCCCCTCCTACGAGAAATATCACTAAACTAATCAACGCTATACTAGATATTGGACCTAAATTCCGCATCACCGCAGCGAAATCATATTTGCAGATATTATCATAAATATCATTCCCTTCACCTTGATTATCAATGCATTTCCTAAGATTAAAATAAAATTTATTCCCAAAAACAACATTATCATCAGATAAATATAACACTAAACCATTATCATTTTCAGTCATATTATTATAACTAATGGTATTATTAACGCCGAACGCTAAATAGATACCATCTCTAAAATTATAAGAGGCATTATTAGAACTTAGAGTATTATTATCACATGCCTGGAGATAAAAACCATATTCGGTATTCGAAAAAGCCGTATTATTGGTGATGTTATTGTAATTAGAGCCAGAGAGATAAAAACCATTATAATAGTTATTACTTGCATTGTTGAAAGAAATCGAAAGATTATTGCTCTTATACGCATAAAATCCAGAGAATAGGTTGAAATTCATGCTATTGTTAGATATAGAATTATTAGTACACTCAATACACTGGATACCTGTGTAATTATTATAAGATGCGATATTATTGACGATAGTGTTGTTACCACTATAATATTCAAACTTTAAACCATTATAGTTGTTAAAATCCGCTTGATTTGATGTAATATTGTTTTTACTGCAATAAAAAAAGTGAAAACCATTATGTGAATTATAGTTTGCAGTATTATTATAAATTGTATTGTTGTGATTGTTCCAATCAAAATAAAAACCCATTACATTATCGGATGCGTTATTTTCCCAAAATGTATTGTTATTGGAACCTGTAGAATATATACCCTTATCATTATTGTATAAATCGTTGTTGGAAACATTAGATAACCTAACACCTATGAAAAATACTCCATTGAATTCATTGTGAATAAAACTATTATTATTAATAGTATTATTCCATCCTAACCACCAGATGATTCCAGATTCATTATTATAACTCGAAGAACAATTAGAATAAATCGTATTGTTAACATCAATTAAGACCGCACCATAAAAATCATTTCCATCTAGTTTATTTGATGTAAGAGTAAGGTTTTCCCCTTGCCATAGTACTAAACCCGAATTAAAGTTATGAGTAAAATTACAATCTTTAATGGTTAAGTTTTCTGTATCTTTAGCCCATAATCCATCAAATAAATTCTCTTGGATAGAACAATTAGATATACTTCCATTTTTTGATTGGTAGAGAAATATAGCTTGGGATGTTTGCGAAATGTTAACATTTGAAATAGAGAAATTAAACGAATTTATAAGCAATATTTGCCCTGGTGTATCCAACTCGTTAATTACACTGTTATTTTTACCATTATAGTAGATAAGCGGTTTATTATTCACTAAATTTGATTGAGCGACTGTATTATTATATGATTCATCCCAATGTAACCCTGATTTGTTTATTAAATTGCCCGTTAAGGTTATATTCTGTGAAAGATAGAGATCTATGCCAAATTGTCCGTTTAATACCATCCAATTATTCTTAGCAGTATTATTGAAGGCATTCTTGAATAGAAGAGCAGTAAAAACATTATTCGACATATTGTTTTGTATTAATGTATTGTTTTCCGATGTATCAACAATGATTCCATATTGGAAATTAAAACTGACATTATTATCGTGTATGTTATTGTAAATAGAATCATTTACATATAATCCACTCCAAGAATTGTTAAACATTAGATTTTTCTGAATTGTAGTATTTTCCGAATAGGTTACATAAAAACCATGCCCATTTAAACTGGCATTGACCCCAGTGAGCGTGCAATTATGTGATTCGCTTAATCCGACTCCAAATGTATTAGAATGAAAGGTTGAGTTAGTAATATTATTTAGACTCGCACTAACTGAATAGAGCCCATAATCGTTGTTATATGAAGTAGAATTAGTAACTGTGTTGTTACTCGATTCTTCGAATAAAATTCCGTAATCATCATTATTAAAAAGGGAACAATTATTTACGGTTGAATTTCCAGATTCATAAAAATTAATACCTGCATTACTATTACCCGATGAATTTACATGCTCAATAGTCATATTTTCTGAATTTTCAAAATAAAATCCATTTTTATTATTGTGTGCTCTGCAATTTGTTATAGTTATATTTGTGCCCTCATATATCTTAATTCCATTCGTTCCACCCCTCATGGTACAATTTTCTATAATCAATACACGGGTTGTATTTCTAATATATATGCTATATGCACTTGCACCCGCATGAATTATATAATCACTGAGAACATGGGGGCTTGTATAGTCACCTAATGTTCCATTCCCGGAGCAGAAGTCATCTAACTCATCATTTCCATCAATATAAATTGGATTATGATTTGCTTCTTCAATTTTGACTAAATGGTCGTTTTGGTTAAGAACTCCATCATTCTCTTCATATTTAGGACCTAAGGGCATTAAGCTTATAGATGAATCTAATAATAAGATGACGGTCAAAAATACAAAAAGACCAATCTGTTTTCTCCCCATAATTTTCCTTCTCATGTTACATGCTCTATATAATTTAAATTATCTGATTAAGTATTTGTTTGTTTCTCATATTCTAGTTTTTTTGTAATTCACAACTGACGAATAAAAACATAAATAAACATAGGAATCAATAAGAAAATTAAAAAAATAATGTTTATGATTGAAATGACATCAGTTAAAGTATTATCACTAACGCATGAAGAAGATGTAGACGGGATCGGGGCTCAAGCAATTCTATTTCGTTTTTTTAAAGAATATAAAAGTAATACAGATAGTGTTACTCTTATCTCTGATTTATTAGGTACCCAAGAATTTGATGATATTATCCTCGAAACTGCTCGAACTGATTATACTTCCTATTTATTATATTGGTCTGCCATTTTAGCTCAAAACTTAGATAAACTAGATGATGAGCTAAAGAAGGAATTGGATATTGTCAAGGATTTCGATAAAGATATAATAAATATTTACAGTAAAATAGCAAATAACGCTTATCTTGATAAGGAAACTCTAAATCTCATTTCCAATAATGCAGATAAGTTTGTAAATATCGATTTGGTAATCTTAACAGATTTAGGGTTTAATGTGAATTTCCAATCGTTATTATCTGTTTTAGAAAAGACCAATATTAAAGTTGCTTATTACGACCATCATGAACCTGAAGAAAACATTCAGAAGCGATTGAATGAGTTTTGCAAGAATTATGTTGTAGATGGTGTTGAAACAAGCTCTGAAATCGTTAAAGAGTGTTTTATGCCATCAGACGATATTGCAAATAAGATTGCAGTGAGAGGTGCAGATGCAGATTTCAACAAATACGAATTTGTGGAGACAAAAAGATTACAAAGCATTTTAAATCGGAAAATAGCGGATGAAGCGCTAGAAGGCATTATGCTTTTGTTATCAGAAGGTAAATTTAATGATTCACTTATAGATAAATTGTATAAAGAGTCAGAAATCTGGCATAATGAGCAAATCGAGATATTAAAAAACCAGACTTATCAATATGTACAAGAAAATACTACACATGGAAGCGTTACAATAACAATTGGTTTATCTGGGATGAGACCAGAGCTAGCAACTCACCATCTTGAACGCTTATATAAAGAAAAACACACACAGATTGAAAAAAATCAAATCTTTGTTGGAATTAA
>WJKO01000851.1 GCA_014729055.1 Promethearchaeota archaeon
AGAGTACCCATTACAGATTACTTTTGGAAAGATTGATGATACAGTGTTCCTTGACCCAAATTTAGCAGAAGATTTGGTCGTTGATGGTAAAATAACTTACGCAATAAATAATTCTGATCAGATCTGTTCCATTCAAAAGAGTGGTAAAGCGATTTGGTCACAAGAAGAAGTCGTCAAATACTCGAAAATAGCCATTGAAAAGGCAAACGAACTAAGAGATAAACTAAATCTTCCACAATATGAAGTTAAGATATAGTTTTACTTGTGAAAACTATAGATTACTATAACATTTTTTTATTTTTTATTTATAAATCGTACATCCGTTATTTCTGAGTTGTTTTAACCACTTTTTTGCAATATTGGGCAGAGAAGATATTTTAATACCGCCCAACCAGACTTGTTCTAAAGAAATGAGCGACAAAATACTATCGGGGAAAACTTTTAGATTATTACCTGATAAATTGAGAATTTTGAGGGATTTCAAATCACCTATTTGTTCTGGCAGAGTATTTAAGTTATTATCTCCAAGCCATAACCCTTTCAGTGATGACAGAGAACAGATTGTATCTGGTAGGGCATTTAAACCCCTATTATATAATCCCAACCTGGTTACATGGTTATCTGAGGCTACAAATCCGAATATCTCCCAGTTTATCGTTTGAACAAGTGGTATCGGCTCACCGACAACAGATTCCAGATCCTTCATTGCAATATATTCGGATTCGATTAAATCTGCGTTGTTATAATTTTTTGATTTTCCCATTTTTTATTCTCCGATTGAAATATAATTCTATTTATATTTTCCATATAATTATAGATAGCTGAATTTTTACAACTTCATCTCGAGTTCATGAAAAATTTTTTTAAGTATGCATAATTCACAAATTTATTAGTACTGACGGAAATAATGTTGATTTAAATGGGTAAAACAAAGAAAGTGGGAAAAACTGGTAGATATGGAGCAAGATATGGATCCAGAGTTCGTAAAAAATACAATGATATTATTACAATTAAAGATCCGCAACGTTGTCCAAAATGTTTCACTAAAGGCGTAAAACGGCTTTCTGTTGGAATTTGGTATTGTAAAAAATGCGGCGCCAAGTTTACTGGAGGCGCATATCTGCAGTCTACTAAACCAGGTGTAAGATCGGCAAGAATCGCTAAACGATTACAAACTGTTATGGAAAAGCTAGGTCAAGAGTAGAAATCTAAGAATGAAAAACACCGAATCAAAGGAAAAATGGAAAATTCAATCATCTATTTCTCTACATCTAAATTCCATTGATGACGCCGCTATATTTCTTAATTCATTTACTCCAGAACTTAAAACAATGCCTACACGTCGTTCAAAATTAGTTATTTCTCAAGAGAAATCTAAAATTCTGTTTCAAATCAATGCGAAAGACGTCACCGCTTTTCGTGCAACGATTAATTCTGTATTGCAATTCAGTAATGTGGTCACTAAGACTATTGATTATATAGATAAAAGTAAAGATAGAAACTAAGACAGTGACTCCCCTAATTTTTGACCGATTTCATATGCTTGTTGAGGCGTATATGGAATATCTAATTCAAATATGAACCAACGCTCTTTTTCTGAATGCTCAGTTACTTTTTTCCAAGTCTTCAACGTATCCCACAGAGCTCTAGTGTGTTTGTCTGTGGTTTGGGGGTTATATTTCAAAGGATCCTTTTTGATTAATTCTTTATATGGAAGTGGAATAATGTGATCATCCCAGGCACCGCTATTCGTATGTAAATGAAAGGTCTGAATTCGATCACCGAAAATCTCATAAAACTTTTTAAAATTTATCCGGATATTTCGCTTTGCTTTAAAGAGTTGAGACATAAGATGACCGACATCAAAACAAAAAGAATAATAGCGAATCAGATGTTCTTTCCCTAATTCTATAAGCTTTTTATCTAATTTTTCATAGAGATTGACAATGTTTTCTGGATAACCAAAATATGACTGGTGATGATTGTTTTCATAGCAAATAATTCTCTTGTACTTTTCAATCAATCGTATATATTGAGGTCTCGTTAATCCCAAAATGGTTTTTTGTAAGATGTTGTTTGTATTATCTTTATCAGCCACATTCAGATGTACACATACTGCTTTATCTTTAAAATCAAGAGCTCGTTTAAAGTTTGGTTTTATCTTATCAATAAAATCGTCCATTTCTGGCCATGCGTTATTTTGCACATGAATATAAGGAAAGATTTGGTAATCTTTAGACCGGGTCATTTTAGGAATTGCTGAAATATATTCATAGATTTCAGGATCTGTATAAAAAATCATGGATTCCTGTCCCAGTTGAATTAATCCATTTAAATCTATTTCATTATGAGCATATGTTTTTTGAAAGCCGTTGCATATATTGTTTGTGATTTCACATGCTTTATTGAAAACGGTTTTTGGTTCAGCTTCCACAATTCCCAATGAGTTTCCAAATTCCTTAGAAAAAAACCAGCTATGATTCAGTGCTATGCCGATATTGAACTTCTTCATCTTATATTTTTAAAAAATTATCCAAATGTTATTATTTTATGGATTATTTAAAAAAATCAAGAGTATATAGGAAGCGAAAATTATGGAAAGACAAATGCCAAGAGCGTTACAAGACGAATTTCGTCGTTTTCAAAATATGGGGCAACAATTAGAGGTGTTATCTGAGCAAATCTTTTCTGTTGAAATGTCTCTTAAAGATAAAGACAGAGGAATAGAAGAACTTGATAAATGCGAAGAAGATGTTGTAGTATATAAACAAGTGGGAGGCATATTGCTCCGTTCAAACAAAAAAGATGTACTTGAAATGTTGAAAGACGAAAAATTAACGCTAGAAATGCGAAAAAAGACATTAGAAAGGAAAGAAAAAAATTTTAAAACAAAGTTTGAGGAAATGCGAGGAAAGTTACAAGCAAAAATGCAGAATCAATAAATCAATAGTTGACTTCTTCAAGGCATCCAGATTCAGCAGATTTATACATCGCATCAACAATCTGGACTATTTTTAACCCAAATTCGCCGTCAGTCAGTGGTTTCTTTCCAGTTTTTATACAGTTGACAAAATGGGCAATTTCTTGAGGGTACCCAAAAGTCCAAGCTTCCTCTGGTACAGGATATGTCCATCCTGCCGTACTGCTTGCTTTTTCAACAGCATAACCATAGCCTTTTTCGGAATATACGATCATAGGAGTCATTCTCGTGGGATCACAAATAATTTCTCCGTCTGTTCCGTGAATTTCAATTAGCATCTGATATCCCCCAGGACTGTTCCAACTTTCTTCAATTGTGACTTGAGCACCATTTTCAAAGTACAAAATACCGACGGCTGTATCTTCAACCTCACATTCCCCAAATTCATCTCTATTAGGAATCGTTATCGCGGTCTGACAAAATACTTTCTCAACATCGCAACCTAAAAACCATACGAGTAGAGCTATATCATGGATCCCCAGATCAACTAACGCCCCTCCACCCGCCATATCCTTTTTATAAAACCACGTACTATGCGGTCCTGAATGTTGTTCCTTGCCTCTGCCCATAAATATTTGTCCAACTGCACCTTCTTGAATCGTTTGTTTAACTTTTTTGAAAGCTGGAGCATATATATTATTTTCACAATAAAAAATCTGTTTATTTGCTTTTTTAGCTGCATCTATTAAAGCTTTTCCCTCTTCGCCGTTTCTTGCTAAAGGCTTTTCAATTAAAACGTGTTTACCAGCTTCAAGAGCAGCCATTCCAACTTCTTTGTGCAAAAAATTAGGCAGACAAATTGAAACGGCATCCATGTCTTTCTTGAAAAATTCTTTATAGTCCTTCGTCAGTTCCATATTCATATCGTATTTTTCCATTAATTTTTTCGCTTGATCTTCTAATATTGAACAAAATCCGACTATTTCAACATCGGGCAATAACTTATAAGAATATAAATGATGATCTGCGATAAATCCAGATCCGATTATTCCAATCTTTGTTTTCTTCATGATAATCAATAATTACTTCTTTCGGTGAATTTTTATTTTTTTATGAAATATAGAACATAGAACAAAATGGATTAATCTATCATGGCTGAGCGAAAATTTGAAAATTTACTTAATTCTCTAAATGTATCGCAAATAAAATCTATAATACATGAT
>WJKO01000852.1 GCA_014729055.1 Promethearchaeota archaeon
AAGATGATTATGTCGTTTCCATTGTAATGTATATTAATGCTGATATTGAAGGTGCATTTTGTATATCCAGTGGAAAAGATATGGCTGTCTTTAAAGGAAATGGTTGGAGTGAAGAAATAGCGGAATTTTATAAGATACAAGACTATAAAGCATACCTTTGGCTTAGCCACAGCAGGTTTCCCACGAATACTCCAGGATGGTGGGGCGGTGCACACCCATTCTCTATTCTGGATTGGGCTGTCGTGCATAACGGGGAAATAACATCATATGGAACGAATAAACGCTATTTAGAAACATTCGGATATAAATGTACTTTGCTTACGGACACAGAAGTATTAGCATATCTGTTCGATCTGCTTGTGCGTCGTCATAAAATACCAGTACCTATCGCAACTATGGCCTTTAATCCACCATTATATGAAAAAATTGATTTAATGCCAAAATCACTTCAACTTGCGCTTAAAAATATTCGAATTACCTATCGTTCGGCTATGGTTAATGGACCTTTCTCAATCATAGTGGGAAGATCCTTACCAAAACCTATGTTGATCGGCTTAACAGACAGAAAAAAGCTACGTCCGCAAGTTGCGGCTTTATCAGATGATGAAAACACGCTGTTTATTGCCAGTGAAGAAGCGGCAATGAAAAGTGTTGTTTTAGATTCTCGATTCAATGTTAATTATCATAAAGTATGGATGCCGAGTTCTGGAACTCCTATTATTGGTATTATGAATGAGGGGCTTGTTAGAAAAGGCATTGAACGTCCTTTTGAAGGATATAATCTGGCAATTTCAGAATAGGAGGAGGAAAAATGAGTTTAAAACATATTATACCGTCAAAATTTAAAGTGTCCATTAATCAAGATTCATGTAAAAAATGTAAAAGATGTGTTACGCATTGCTCGTATGGGTGCTTATCTTGGAATGGTTCAGAGATTGTATCGGATGATGATAAATGTGTAGCATGTCAAAGATGTGCACTATATTGTCCTGGATCCGCAATCACTATTGAAGAAAACAAAACTCTAGTCTATCCACCACATGGGGGCTATCCGGCAAGAATACGCCGTATTATTCAATCCCAGTCTGGGACAGGAGGTGTTATGCTAAGTTCAACTGGTAATGATCTAGAATATAGAACTATATTCGATGATATTCTATTAGATGCGTGTCAAGTTACTAATCCGTCTATCGACCCTCTGAGAGAGCCAGTAGAGACCAAAGTCTTTTTAGGAAGGAAGCCAGAAAAATTAGAATTTCAAGTAGATCCGGTAAACCCCGAGAAAGTAGAATTGAAATCTGAATTTCCTCCTAATTTTGAAATGGAAATACCCGTAATGGTCGGACATATGAGCCTTGGATCCATTAGTTTCAATGCATGTAAAGCAATCTACCGAGCCGTCACAGAACTCGGAATCGTGGCTGGATCTGGGGAAGGTGGACTACATAAGGAATTTTATGAATATAAGAAAAACCTTATTCCCGAAGTTGCGTCGGGACGATTCGGTGTAAATCTTGAATATCTCTTGGATACAGTCGCAGTTGAAATTAAAATAGGTCAAGGTGCAAAGCCAGGGCATGGTGGGCACTTGCCTGGAGAGAAGGTCAATAAACTCATTTCAACAACACGAATGATACCTAAAGGTTCGGATGCGTTGAGTCCTTATCCGCATCATGATATTTATTCTATTGAGGATCTTGCCCAATTAATTGCGGCATTAAAAGAGACCACTCGATATAGAGTGCCAATTGGTGTCAAGATCGCCGCCGTTCATAATGTTGCCCCAATAGCATCAGGAATTGTGCGGGCGGGTGCAGATTTTCTGACTTTAGATGGTTTTAGAGGAAGTACTGGCGCTGCCCCGAGAATTATACGAGATCATGCAGGCATACCTATTGAAGTGGCAATTGCATCTGTTGATGAAAGACTACGGGAAGAAGGATTACGCGAGAAAGTTACGATAATTGCTGGGGGGAGCATCAGATATTCGGCAGATTTAATAAAAGCAATCGCTTTGGGTGCCGATATAGGGATGTGTTCAATGCCTGTTTTAGTAGCAATGGGATGTAGAATGTGCCAACAATGTCATCGCGGTTTATGTAGTTGGGGCATTGCTACCCAGAAAGATCATCTGGTCAAACGACTTGATGTAGATGTAGCCACCAGAAGATTTATAAATCTATTCCATGCATGGAAAGAGGAATTAAAAGAAATCTTAGGCGCTATGGGGATAGATTCTGTTGAAAGCTTGAGGGGAAATAGGGATCGATTAAGATATATAGGACCAAATCCTCGTATTGCAGATATATTGGATATAAAACATGTAGGAGAATGATGTGAAAAAATGAAAGCTCTTGAAATGCCCTTTAAGGCAGATGAAGCTGTTAGAATAAATGCTATTGAGAATGATACGCCTTTATCATATAAGAAATTGAATCAATTAATCCATGATGAGATCGAAAAAGGAAATAAGCGCATTATTTTGGACAATGTTGCAGGTCAAAGATTTATAGGTGCAGCGTTACACGGCGATATAAAAATATATATCAACGGCGTTCCGGGTAATGATCTTGGTATTTTTATGGATGGACCAAAAATATATGTTAACGGTAACTCTGAAGATCAAGTTGGGAATACGATGAATAGTGGCAAAATAGTAATTAATGGAAATACCGGAGATGTGACGGGTTTAAGTGCCCGTGGCGGTGAAATTTTCATAAAAGGCAGTGTAGGGTATCGTGTAGGTATTCATGTTAAGGAGTACAAGGGAAAAATGCCGAAACTGGTGATTGGAGGGGTATGTAAAGAATATTTTGGTGAGTATATGGCTGGAGGGATGTTAATTGTCCTCGGACTTAAAATATCTGATAATACAATAGAAGAAATTGACGATCAAAAATATGGTAACTGTCTTGGTTCTGGAATCCATGGTGGTTCTATATTTATAAGAACTGAAGACGTGCCTGAACATATGTTGGGAATAGGTGCTAAGGTAATAGATTTAACGGAAAAAGATAATAAGAGAATACAACCATATATTGAGGAATTCTGTACATATTTCGGAGTAAAAGAAGAAATAATATGGAAAAAGTCGTTTAAAAAAATTGTACCCGCATCCAAACGCCCATATGGATCAAACTATTGTATAGATCTTGTCTAAATCTGTTTGATTATTAAATATATCTCTTTTATAATTCATTAGAAATTATTAATTGTGATTCCTTTCTGATATCGCTTGAGTTCTTTATATCTCGATCTTAGTGTCACATCAGATATATTCAATGCACGTGCAACATTTCTTTGACTTATATGTTCATTATTCTTCATACAAGCTAAATATAGGGCTGCAGCAATAATTCCTTTTGGAGTCTTTCCAGACATATCGATATTCTTTTCATATATTCTCACAAGTTCATATGCTATTTTTCTTGTCTTATGACTTATGTGTAATTTTTGGGCGTATCCGCTGATTAATGCTAATGGATCCACTGGATTTAGTTTAATATGTAGATTTTTAACAAGCTTTCTGCAACATGCGTTGAGTTCTTCTTCGGATGACTGAATAACTTTGAGAATATCTTCCCGAGTTCTTGGTTTGTTTTGCATTCTACAAGATAGAAATAAACATGCTGCAGTAATGCTTTTTATTGATCGACCTAATATGAGGTTTGAATCACGTGCCTTAATGTAAAAGCGATGGGCGGTTTTCAAGACATTTTCTGGAATGCTCAAAATTGATCCAATTCTCTTTAATTCGTATTTACAAATAAGTTGGCTCTTAGTTTTCCAATCTAACCTTTTATCCAGTTTAAATGCCCGCTTCAGCTTTTGGGGGACTGTTTTGCCTTTCCTTGATAATGCCTGTAGATTTTGTAGTTCATCAATAGATATCGAGGGATGGCTTGGATCAAAGTTATGTTCTGTAATAACTAATCCACAATTGGCACAAATTCTATCCCCTGTTGTTTTATCCCATACTATACACTTTGAGAAGCATTCAGGACACGAAAAGCTATTTCTAATATAATTTCCACTAAAATTAACCTTTTGTTTGCTCACACAATCTAACAATTTAATTCCTCCGAACAAGTATCTTTTCTTTACAACAATATTAAAGATTTTTTGCTTAACAATCTTAATAATCTTAACATTAAGTAGAATGAAGGTATATCTGAAATATTAGCGAATGCTGTCTTAAACAAGCTTATATATCTGAAAAATACTCATAATAGCAAAATAATATTAAATCAAAAAGAAAAAAAATAACGAGATTTTATAATGATAGCTTTTTTCGGTCTTCGAATTCTTGTCTTTTTCCAGCATTCCATAACTCTAACGTAGTGTAATAATCCGTGATCTTGGACAAATTCTTAAGATAGTCATTATTTCCGCAATTTTTACACGAATTTACAATGCCTTTCTGGAATGTGTTGCATTTAAAACACAAAGAAAAATCAAAATTATAGCAGAATTTAGACAATCCGCTATTCAATAACTTTACAGTCGTATGTCTGAAATTACTTGCAATATTATTATTTTCATCTTCATTGAGCCATATAGGCATAGAACAATTATTCTGAAGTCGATCTGCAAAATCTTTATGTATCTGAATTCTTCGATCTAAACTAATATCTGCTTTATAGTTAACATGACTTGCTGGAGTATAGTAAACACCGCCCGAATGTTTATTTCCATTTAATATTGATTCTGATTTCTTTTTATAATGAGTATGATCCAAAGCAGCAAATCTATACGTTGCAAATTCAGCTGGCTGTTCCCAAAGTGTAAAGAATGATTTTTGATTACTTGAATATTCTTTACAGAGATCAAGCATATAATTTAGTATTTCACGCCCAAACTTGACGGCGGTTTGGTCTTCGTGAAGTTCATAACCAGTGGATGCTTTAGCCATTTCATTTAAACCGACATAACCGAAAACTAAAGCTTGTCTTTTTAGATTTAATATAGGTTCTCCATCGATTTCTCCCGAACACAATAAAAGACGCTTTTTTTCCAGCAGTCTTTGTATTACTTTTTGTTTTATTAGAAGAATATCCCTAATACATTCCATTTTTTTATTCAGATGTTCTTTGATTTTATCCAGATCGCTTGATGCTTCATAAACAATACGGGGCAAGTTGATAGAAACACTCTGTAATGCACCAATATTAATATAGTGTTTTTTCCAATTCATTAGATCTTTACTATCTATTTCATTCAAATATGCTTCTTTATACTTGTTATTAAAGAAATTACCGAGATAATTATCAGCATTCATCCACGAGACATCACTATTGATAAAAATGGGTGTGCCCATCTTTGCAGATTCTTCAAATATTAATGAATTAAAATCGTTATCTTGAGCCATGCTGGAATTTAAAATGACTTTATGCTTTGGAAATGCAAAAAATTTACCTCTAGCATCTCCCTTTGCGTATACCTCCGATAGCGCATTGAAGAACAAATTACATTCGTCTTGAAAGTCACCATATTTACCGACTATATGCCCTTTAGGACCAATTGCATCTATATCTGTTAATATTGTAGGGATTTTTGGTGTTGTAACAATAGATGTGATGGGAATATGAGATCCGCGGGATATATATTGCTGATTTGTTTCAAAAATGAAAACTTGCGCCAATTGTTTTATTTCTTCGTAATCTAATCCTTTTAAATAGGGAGCTATAAATGTATTAAAGAAAAGATAGCTCTGTTCTCCCGCAAATTCTGAATGGGCAAACCCTAACCACTTACATGCGTGCATAATTGCAGTTGTAGCTTTCTTGGCGGGTTTCGCAACAGTAAAGTTCAGAAAACTCATCGGCGGTAATCCATGTTCTAAAATCAAACGTAAATCCCAAGATTGTGCAAATGGACGCATATCAAAATAGCGAAGAGAATGAATATGTATATCTCCTGATAGATGACATCGTGCTTGATCGTTTTTCAACAGTTTTAATAAGGTAAATTCAGAAGCTAATTGTCCCGATGCCCATCGATGTATATTTTCGGGGGCTGTATATTCTGCTGCACGTTCGTTATATTTTGATTCCAATAATTCCTCATAATCATGTATAGGCATTCCAATTCGTGTAAACTTCTTTCTTTCATCTTCAAAATTCAATTCACTCAATGCGGAACAGACTAATTCTCGAATATGTGGTCCAGAAAGGAATTTTATACCTGAAGCGATTATTCTCCTAACTACTAGTTCCGTAACCTTTTTTGCTTCTTTACGGGGCAATCCTGCCTCCTTAACCATTGAATCCATTATATTAACTGGATTGAACTTTCTAACATCTCCTGTGCTTACGAAAACCTCTGGTAATAACTTACTAATATATTCTGCATTATCTAATTTAGCGTTAAGTTCATCATCATTCTTTTCTTCGCTCATTCTTATATCACTTAAGAAGATTTCTCAACGGCTAAAGTGTAAATCAATATATGTTTTGTCGGTTTCAACGAAAATTATATTAGATTTTCACTATAACCTATCAGTATAGAAATGTATGATAGAAACCATTAAAAAAATTTCTATTTACTGAAAAACATTTTTTTTTATTCAAAACATACGCTCATACTTTAAAAACACGAAAAAAAATTTTCAGAAAATGGATACAAAAATAGATTATATTTTCCTTGTAATCTCCTTACCAAGGAATGGGAAATCCAAATCCCATGGCGCAAATAGCGATTACACTTATCATCGCAGAACTGATGATTAAATTACGAAAAGCTATCTGTTTTCTTGCAGGTGTTTCTTTAATTTGAGCGGCAGTACCAAAACACAGCCCAGAATGTGAAGCAAAAATTATAGCTAGCCCCAATTTATTAATTGAGAATTCTGCGTAGATTCCTGTCATAATTCCGTCATAATCTCCAAGAACGAGCGCTTGAGTTAAAATGAGCCCGAATACACCAACAAGTAATACAGCATTTGTCCATGCAATATATCTTAACAACTTTACCAACTTGGTATCTCTTTGCTGACCGTGTTGAGATTTTACCGATCGTATTGTTTTACCTGACAATGGAATATACGCCTCAAAGTGAATATTTTAGTTTTTCTAATTTCTTATTGTTCTTATTATTTTGCAATTTCAATTTATTGTGTTTTTAAATTTAAAATTGCTCTGGCTAGGTCACCATCTGCATCTTCTAATGCAGCTTTTGCAACTTCCTTACTAACTCCCGCTTGTGAAGCTACGAGCATAATGTCTTGTTCTTGGACTGTTATACCTTCCTTAAGTTCTTCAGTTTCTTCGACTGACTCCTCATCTTCAAGTTCTTCTTCAGATTGTAGTTCTTCTTCGTATGTACCAAGCTCGCGTTCTGAAGTTTCGCCAATGATTTGATGAACGGTCATGCCTTGTTGTTTTAATTGAATAACTTGAGGATCGGAGATGACTATCTCTTTATCTACACATTTTATAATAACTTCCGTAGCATCGATTTGGTCCATATCTTCTATTCCTTGTTTTGCAAGCTGTCTACGCATTGCTCTTGAAGATCCCCGTGATGTTTGCTTGCGACTTCTACCTTTAACTTTTGCCATCTTTGACTTTTTTTTCTTTTGTAATGCCTTTGGTAGTTTTTTTGGTGTCATATTTATCTCCATAAACAAAAATATAGATTACAGATATATTCAGATATATTTATTATTTTAATTTATTTTTTTTGGTATGATCATTTTGGTTGTCTATTTCTGGTTATCATCTATTGTCAGTAGCTAGTTTATTTATTCCTTTTCTGACATCAACAACGACACCCATACGTTGTTTAGATGGTTTGAATGGAGGGAGCATCATTTTTCCAACACCCAACAAATCATCTTCTTCATTTACAACAATAACTTCGTCCTTTGGTCTCAATTCTTGGTCGATTTCTAACACGTGTTGCGAAAAAACAGATTTTCCGTCCTTAATATAATCCTGAATCTCAGTTAAAACTATAATACGATAAACTGGAGGTTCCGTCGCTTTCTTTAAATATATTGCGCCCTTTAGTGTCAGATTAAATCGTCCAACATCTGGCTTATAGATAAGGATCACATCATTTTGATAAATCACTTTTCGCAGTCTACCAGTGTTCTTCGAAAATGAATAGTCTAGCTCGTCTCTATCGCGGATTATTGAAGAAAAAATAGGCGTTCTAAATTGAAACCGTAAAATCTTAAGTGTTTTTTCGAAAAGATCCATTTTAGATAAGTTTTTGTCTTTAATCATGCAAATCGACTGTTGTCTATAGTCAAAAAGAAATAAAATCAAAAAATTATGAATATAGTTCTGGTGTATCTTCTTTCTTTCTAAGAACTTTCTCAATGGCTTTATTAAAATCTTCCATCTTGATTTGTTTGCGATCTTCTCGAATTGCAAACATACCCGCTTCTGTTGTAAATGCTTTAATATCAGCACCAGTTGCATTCTCGGTTTTCATGACTAATGCTTTTAGATTAACATCCGATGCAAGATTTAGACCTCGGCAGTGAATCTTGAAGATTTTCAATCTTTCTTCATCTTTTGGTATTGGAAATTCGATTAGACGATCAAATCTACCAGGTCTCAATAATGCGGGATCTATAATATCAGGTCTATTTGTGGCACCGATTATCTTAACATCGCCCCTATCATTGAATCCATCAAGCTCAGATAAAAGTTGCATTAACGTTCTTTGTACCTCTCGGTCACCAGATGTTGCCACTTGAATTCTTTTCCCCCCGATTGCGTCCAATTCATCTATGAAAACTACTGCGGGTGCCTTTTTCTTCGCCAATCTAAAGACTTCTCTGACTAATCGTGCCCCTTCTCCTATGAATTTCTGCACTAATTCTGAACCTATGATTCGAATAAACTTTGCTTTAGTTTCGTGAGCTACTGCTTTTGCGGCCATAGTCTTTCCTGTTCCTGGTGGACCATATAGCAAGACGCCTTTAGGCGGTGTGATCCCCACGGAATCAAACAAATCTGGTTTTAACAGCGGTAATTCTACGGCTTCTCGAATCTCATTTAATTGTTCTTCTAATCCTCCGATATCACTATAAGTAACATCTGGGATGCTCTCAATCTCCATTCCTTGAACCAGCGGATCCGTGCTCTCGGGTAATATCTCTACTATCGCAAATGTTCTCTGATTCAAAGCTACCCGTTGTCCTGCTTCAAATTTCTTTGTCTTCAGTTTTCTACTCACATTGACTACGAATTGCGGACCAGTCGAGCTTTTCACAATTGCTCGATGATCTTGCAAGATATCAGTTATTGTAGCACCAATTAACGGCGGCTGTCGAAGTCTATCTAGCTCAGTTCTCAGAGTGTGAAGCTCTTTATCCAATCTAAGTCTTTCTGTTTCTAATAGTTGTTTTTCTGTTTCTAAAGATCTTAATCGCCGTTCGAGATGACGTGTATATGTCACCAAATAGTTGTCATCTGAATTTTTCTCTTCATCCTTATTTTTATCTGAACCCTTGCGTGGTGTGCTCATGTCTTATCATATCGAATTTTTTATAAGATTCCTTTTACTCTATCCTCAAAAGAGAAGTAGATTGCAATGTTTTTTAAAATAATGTCTATAATTTTTTAGCATTAAGTATTTATGATATTTTTCTCTTTAAGCATGTAAAGAAATTATATCTATTTATTTATGTTGTTTGAACATATTTAAAGAAAAAAATCTTTACATTAATTTTTATTTGTAATGTCGATAATATAAATATAAAATATTCAAATTCTCTCGTTCAAAATTAAAATACAGTGATTTAATGTGGGAAAAACTGAATATAGCTGTGAAATATGTGGTTCTCCGACAAATAGACCTCTTTTTCGCCTTGTTGAGGGCGTAAAAATGCTCGTTTGCCCGAAATGTCAACATTATGGGGAGAAAATAAAAGACGAACGCCCTCATCGAAAAAAAGGAAATTTATCTTATGGTCCTTCCGTACCTTATTACGGAGATGTGAAGAAGTCAAAATCTAAGAAGACAAGCTACAAACCAAGAAAGTCTGCAAAATTTTCAAGCAAAAAATCCGCGTATCAAGCTAAGAGAAAGCCGCGATTGGATGAATTAGAACTAAAACCAAATTATAGAACGCTATTACGAAAATACAGGCAAAAAAGAAAAATGACTCAAGCGGAGTTCGCCAATTCGGTTGGAATCTCAGAAGCTACATATCGAAGTGTTGAAGCGAAAAAAGTAGATTTAACAATTCCAGAGGCTCAGAAAATTGAGAAAAATTGTGATATTGAAATTCTACGAATTGTCTCAGAAGATGAAGAAGAATACGATTTAAGTGAATTCTCTAATAAGAGTGACGGATTTACCTTAGGAGATGTATTCTTCAAGCGTAAATCATAGAAGTGGAAAGGCAAAAATAGATGTCACGAAATCATGGTAAAAAAGATGCGATAATTCTCCAATTGATATCATCAAAAGTTACAAAATATGACCTTGTCGAATTTAAAGGGCTTGCAAATTCTGCCAATTATAACATCGTTGATTATATCCGTCAGAAGCGTAATAAGGTCGATCATAATTATTTTTTCGGCAGTGGTAAAGTCAAAATCATAAAAGATAAACTAGTAGATATTCGATTAGAAAAACATGCATCCGATTACCGGCAAAAGCTCGAAAAAACCTACGAAGAGGATCTTGTCATTCTTGTCAATAATAGACTTAGACCGCGGCAGATTCTCAATTTGTCTCAAGCATTTCAAACCAAAGTTATTGACAGGGACTTATTGATTCTCGAGATTTTTGAGGAAAATGCAACTACTCATGAATCAAGATTACAATTGAAACTA
This sequence comes from Promethearchaeota archaeon, assembly GCA_014729055.1. Classification (GTDB taxonomy): domain Archaea; phylum Asgardarchaeota; class Lokiarchaeia; order Sigyniarchaeales; family Promethearchaeaceae; genus WJKO01. Next base: position 10,797 of record WJKO01000852.1, read on the forward strand.
GCGCGTCTCGCCCTTGAGACGTCAAGAAAAAAAGAGATACTCTCCCAAAAATTGAGGTCAGAAAGACAAGGTCGAGACTTCCAAGGTAAAGGATTTCCGACAGTTGAAGCGTATGAACGAGCTTATAAGGAACGACACAGTGCGATCATTGAAGAATTATTGCAAGTAAGAAAAAATAGGGCAAATCAGAGGAAATCCCGAAAAAATGAGTTTAATATAGCAATTGTAGGATATACAAATGCTGGTAAAACTACATTCATGAATACATTGAAAGATACAGAATTTAAAACCAAGAATACAGCGTTTACAACGGTAAGCACTAGAACCAGGCGTATTGAAATAGATGGAGAAGTTATTATTTTTACAGATACTGTTGGATTTGTCCACGATATACCACATGAAATTATCGAGGCATTCTTGTCAACTTTAGAGGAAATATCTTTTTCGAATTGTATTATTCTATTATCAGATATTTCAGATTCTTTAGAGATGATTGAACGAAAAATAAGGACGACGTTTTCCGTATTATCCAAGATTGGTGGTTTGATGGTTCCTATCATCTATATTTTCAATAAAATTGATTTAATTGAAAACACTGAATTAAATGAAAAGAAAAAAAATATAAAAAATATCTTACCTGCAAATGCATATATCTATTATATGTGCGCCAAAGATAAAGATTCAGTATATAAATTAACCGGTCTATTAAAACTCTTTAAGTTAGGGAAACTAATCCTGCATTCTAATGAGAAATATATAAACAATCTACTTAATACAGAAGATTTAAAATATAAAAGAAGAATTCCAAAAACAATCAAGTAATCTATGCTCTCTATAATTAATGGAGGTCTTCGCGAATTGTACCATCTGGAAGCATGTTGTCGGGATGATATTCACAATTTTCTTCTTTTTGATAACGAATACAATCTTTATTCCCTTTCAAACAATAATTTTTAACCCAATAATCTTCAAGTTTGCCTTGATCCGTATAATATTTAATTGGACAGACAGAATACCATTTGCATCTTTTTCTTTTCATACTTGCTCCTTCTGGTAAAATTATGAGAGAAATTTAATATTCTGACGGAGAACGGCAATCTTTTCTCTTAAGAATTTTTGTATTTCTGTGTTATCGTAATGAGTGAGTGCACCACCACATCGGGGGCACTTAAAATCAATATCCACGGCTTCATTGAATGTGGTAATAAAATTACAATCTGGTTTTTTAATTTCTGGTATAGGGTCTTTCTCTTTATCATCCGAAGATTTTTCACGTGCTTTAATTTTCTTCTGTCTTTCCTTTCTTTTCTGCCCTAATTCTTTGGCCATATCACTATCTGGCTCAATTTCATCCGGATTTGTACATTTATAAAATTGGTTAGTCTCTTCATATTGAAGTCTTTGGATAAGTTTTTCAACTACTTTTTCATGCTTTAGTTTGATAAGATCTTTCACATTTTCATAGGTATCATGCCAATAATAGATAAACCAACCGCTTTTTTTATCACGCACTTTCCGAAATTCGGAAAGCTTATTATCATATAATATATAGAGTATTTTTCGCACGATATTCAGCTTTATATCACAAATCTCCGATAAGTTATCGTCCGTAATTTCATCCTCGTCAATATTATAAAGTTGTTCCGCTACTTTAATGCAGACAGGACCTCCAATTTCATCTAAAATTTGGCATAAAGTAGGATTTGTTTTTCTTAGACTATTCTTTTTTTTGTTAGCAGAATTAGACATCATTTATATAGAATCTACCCAAAATTAAAGATTTTTCGGTTTTTATTTAAAAATACAAATTTCCCACTTTTATAAATATAAAAAATAGCGTAAGAATAGTAGTCTGTAGTTAATGAAAACTTGGACATATATAGATATTACTCCGTTTTATAATTCCCTAAAATCTATTTATCTCATTATGATGGTATCAATCGGCATGGCTGCGCATATTCTGGGTGTATGCCAGAACGATTTTTTCTATGGCGTGGAGGGGGGCAAATAAGGCGATAAAATCCTCAAGTGAGAGTGTTATGTATTACAGCGGTGCGGGAGAGGGATAATTCTTCCCTTTTCAGTTCTTTATGCAATGGAAACCGACTTCTATCTTCATTTTAGGTATTTCG